>CAZYFW010000005.1:16914-23486 GCA_964646685.1 uncultured Thermoplasmatales archaeon | reverse complement strand
TTCAAATATTTTTTAAATCCAGATGGCCAATTTTTTGGATCTAAACCTTTTTGTGCTAAAAATGCTGTTGTCCATCGTTCAAGGCCTATGCCAGAACATCCACTCCATAGTTCGCTTTTTTGTGCTTTAATATTAAATGATTTGACGTATTTATCTCCAAGAATACTCAAATTTTGGAATTCGAGCCATTCTGATTTTTTGCGATCACCTCGATATGGCATATACGCTTCAAAGTCAATAGTACCAGTATCTTGTACATCAGTATCACCAATTTTTCCTGCCTGCTGCATATACCATGGGGTAACCCAGGCCATGCGCCATTCAAGATCTAAGATGTTGTTGAATACATGCTTATAACGCTCAAGAAATTTATCACGTAGTTTGAGTAATTGTTCCCGGGTACCAATGTATACAGGTTCAATGCGGTGGAATTCATCAACACGTTCTATACCATGCCGTCCGCCTGATTCATACCGGCAAGAATTTGCTGTTTTATCATATATTAGGATGGGGAGTGATGATTCAGAGATGGTTCTTCCTTTAAACGACCAATAAATCACTGGGCATTGTGCATAGCAAACACCAGCTGTTGGAGTGCTAAGATTCTTTTCTAATTCTTCAAATGGCACTTCTTTGGTGATTTTTGTCAGATCGATAAACTTCTGCCATTGCTTAACATCACGGGTCGCTGGCTCTGCAACATAATAAAATTCACCAGGCATTCCTTCAAGATGGCCTGTTTTTAACCAAATATCAAACGGAACGATATGTGATTCAATAATCTCGTGGAATCCAAGCGGTTCTAAAACCTCTTTGATGGCAATTTGCTCCATTGTTCTGAAAATTGCAGTGATTTGTGGTCGATAAAACCATTTTCCTTTTGTTGGCCCCTGTTGTAACCAGTCGCGTTTCACCATTTCTTCAGTTGGGTCTTTTGACCAAATAGGTTTTTTTGCTTTCGATTCCCAAATGGATTTCCAAAATTCCCCTTTACCCTCATAATATTGATTTTCAACCTTTTCTTTAACCAGATTAATCATACGATCTATGTAATTTCTTCTAAGAAATTCCTCGTCAACATCTTTCAACACCATGGTTGCTTGTTTTCCCTTAAACTTTAGATTTGCAAAGGGGATGTTGGTATCTTTTAGGGGGGGTTTTTCGAGTTCAAATTCGATAGTATATTGCTGTATAGTTATATCTCTCACACCAACATGATGTTTTTTACCAAGTTCCTTGCCTAATACATTCTTAATTTGTAGCAATGCATTATGAGGGCGAAAATTTCCATCGGAGACAATAGTTAGCGACAAGGTGTTTTTTTGGATTTTAAATGCTTTTATTGTTGCCTTCTGATCTTTATCTTTCTTTGCAAGAGTTTCGTTAAAATTGGCAATAAATTGTTCAAGATCTTTTTTGAATGAAGTAGCATCACCACTTAGAATGAATTTTCCTTGTAAATCAAATTTCATAATAAACCCAGCATTCATTACAGATTATTAATTTTTATCCACTATTTTTTCTGCAACTGAAACACAGGCAAGGTAGTCATCCAACGTATGCAAGAGAGAAGGGACCGACTTACTTTCAATGTATACCTCCAACTGGTTTTTAGTGATCTTTGTTGAAACGAAATCAAAGTTGTCAACTTCAATGGATTTATGAACCATCTGAACCGTCTTTTGATCGTCATATTCAATTGTGATATTACAGGATGCTTTCATAGATTATGCCCCCATTTGCTTAGAAATAATGGAATCTACCATATCTAAAAATTTCTCTTCTTTATCAGCATCTATAGTTGCACCAGCCGCAATTTGATGACCGCCACCATTACCTTTTAGCTTAGTTGCTGCCTCTTTCATTGCTCCCCCCAGATCCAAACCATTGATTACAAGTTCTTGATTTCCTCGACAAGAAACATGTAGCTCATTATCATTACGTACCAATGATAACAACGGTTTCTTGCTATCAAGAAGATAGTTTGTTGCAATACCTCCAATTACGCCGCCAAGTGAAGAGTCATTGCTGTAGAAATAACGAAAGCTTTTCTTTTTTTCAAAGCCTTCTTTTTCAAGTCGTAACAATTCGTCAAGAATTGTTTGTTTGTATTCTTTTTCTAAGGAAAGTGATTCTTTAAACGATTCTGTATCACCCAAACATGTTGCAAGACCGAGTCCTCTATTGCCTCCTTTCCCACAGGCATCAAGCAAATCCGCAAAGCGTTCCAATTCGCCATGTACAACATTTGAATAATAACGCTCTCTGATGACAGTATCCAAAATATTTTGTTGGCATCCCTTTTTGATTAGAGAAAGCATTAGAATAGAGTGCAAATTCCGTTTTTGGTCTTTATCGAGTTCTTCAATATTCACCGTCTTTTCAAGGTGTAAACTCTCAATCAGTTTTTCTGTTCCTTTTTTGTTTCCAGATAATCCGCTATAATAAGGATCAATAGCATAGTAAAGGGCATCAAAAAGAGTATCTCCAGATAGTTTGATAGCAGTCTTCTGTGTCAAATATCCATTGTTTAACGCTTCATCAAGCAGCGTTTTATTGTATCCTCTAATTCCACCAATATACTGTTTGTCTCCTATAACACCAGCCAATGCCAGCGGTGCTAGATCTGCATTTTTATGGCTTAATGCCATGGCTACGGCAAAGCTCAAGCTTGCACCAGATGCTTCATAATTTCCATTCATACCACAGAGATTGGCATTAATTTGTAGCACATGGTTAGCAACCTCTTTCTTCAAATATTGGTGATGATCGATAACGATAATCTTGCAGTCAAACTGCTCAAGCGTTTCAATTTGGCTGCTCCCCATGTCAGAGAAAATAATTAGTTCATTGTCTTCCTTTTTTACGCGTTCTAGGCCTTTATCAAAAGGATTTCTCATTAAAGAAACATGAAAGTCATAGCCTACACGGTACAATGCTGTGCAAAGAATAGCTGCAGCTGTAATGCCATCAGCATCATAGTGTGAAATCACTCTGATTTTGGTTAATGACGGAAATGACATTACTATGTCTGCCGCTTGTTTACTCAGTGCTACAATATCTTCAGTCATAAGTAAAAGGAATAAGAAATCTTCACTAAAAAAGATAGTGATTATTCAAACATCAACTTTGCTTGCTCTGGCGTGTACTTCCAACCCTGAGAAAGTTTCTTGTTTGAAACGTAGTATTTAGTTAGGCGTCGTATTTTAGATTCGGTCAAATGTAGATTTCGCTTATTCTTTAAATCCTTTTTATGCATCTCAAGATGTTTTCTAAGCTGAAGTGCAGTGCCAATAAGATTTCGTAAATCTTCTGGAATCTCTGGTTTCATGTTGTTTTCTTCAAGGATCTTGGATATTTTTTTACCTGTTGAAAGTTGAACATCAGGGACTGCATATTGGTCTCTGAGTACCATGCCAACCTCACTGGTAGATTTGCCACTTTTAGCAAGATCAATAACTCGTGATTCTACCTCTCGGGGATTTAAAGAACTCCACTCTGGAGGTTTCTCTCTACCAACCGGATGAACTGATCCTGATTTGCCTTTTCGTCTTGCATGCATTCTTGCCATTATCTTTACTCCAAGTTACTTATAAAGTAAGTCCTGAATAAGGTTATAATATATAAAACTAAAGGATGAAATCTTTGTAATCTATCTAAAAAACTATGCAATAGCCTCATTCATATCTTTTTTAAGATGTGTTAAAGATTTTTTTACAGAATCTAAAAGATACTCAACATCAAATGGTTTTATAATAAAATCATCAATATATTCAGAATATTCATCCATCCTTTTATCTGGATCCTTATCTGAAGATAATATAATTAATCTATTGCCAGCCATATATCCATGCCGAGAAATTTCGTCTAGCATATGCCATCCGTTAAAATAAGGGATATTGATATCAACAATCATTACTCCTCTAAATCCACCTTCTAACTCTGCTACACATTTTGTTTTCTCATCTGCGACAACAACTTCAAAACCTACATATTCAAAAACTGTTTTTAAAATAATAGCAGTATCTGGATCATCATCGATTACCATTATTTTTCTGTCGTCCATTTTTGTTATCCGTATTATTTTTTAAAAAATTAGGTTAATTAATTTTATCTAGAATTTTGTAAATTCTGTTTTTTACCTCCTCAAGTTCATAAGGCTTTTCAATATAATCTTCACCTAAGAAACTTCCAGCATTTCTTGCCATTTTATCAGAGCGAGCTGTAAGAAAAATTACAGGAATATTTTGCCATGCAGGATTCTTTTTTAATTCTCCAAAAACTTCCCATCCGCTAATACTTGGCATCATTATATCTAATAATACAAGATCGGGGATTTCTTTTTCATTTAAAAATTTAAAAAATTGATTCCCACTTTCAGCACATATTACTTCAAAGTTTTGATCCAATTCTTCTAGACCAACCTTCAGTGATAAATTGTTTTCCGAATCATCATCAACTACCATAATTTTCTTCTTCAATTGTTTTCACCGTCCCATTTTTAGGTATAATTTAGTTATTTATTTAATTTTTCTCTTTATTTTTATTTAAGTCCTTAGGAATTGAGAAATAGAAGGTTGAACCTTTTCCATGACCTGAACTTTCTGCCCAAATTTTACCACCATGCTTTTCAATTATTCTTTTGCATATTGAAAGACCTAAACCTATAGAATTTTGATCATGGCGTGACCAGTCAGCTTTATAAAATTCATCAAAAACATGACTTAATTCTTCCTCTGTTAAGCCGACACCAGTATCTGTTATAGAGATTTTTATAAAATCCTTATCCTCTTCTGCATTTATAGTAATACTTCCTCCTTCATCCATGTATTTTACTGCATTTATAGAAAGATTGCTGATTAATTCTTCAATTTTTAATTTATCTACGTCAACAAAAATTTTCTCATCGATCATATTGCTTACTTTGATATCTTTTTGTTTAAAAATTAATTCATTGTCTTCAAAAACTTGATTTGTTATATCAAGTAGATTCAAATTCTCTACATCAAGTTGTAATAATGGAGAACTTAATCTAGCAAAATCTAATATCTGAACTACTAAATTCTTAATATAATGAATTCGCCGAGAGATTATTTCTAAATATTTTAATAATTCAGGATCATTAACTTTTTTAATTAAAACAGGCAATAAATTCGTTATTGGAACTATTGGATTTTTTAAATCATGACCCAATTGGTTAATAAACTCATCTTTATGCTTCAATACTTTTTCTAGCTCAGCAGTCCTTTCTTTAACAATTTGTTCTAGATCTCTATTTAAATTTGACAATTCTTTTTGAGCTTTGTTTAGATCTATATTTTTAAAATTAATTTCTTTTTTTGCTTGCTCTAAATCCTTTATAGTAGTTTTCAAATCACTCATTATATTTAGTAGAGCAAGTTTGTTTTTTTCTAATGCCTCGACTTTTCCTCTAAGTTCTTCTTTTGAACCCTCAAGTTCTTTAGTTCTTTCTTCAACTTTATTCTCAAGAGTTTTACTATAATTTTCGATTTCCACTCTGGATGTTTTAAGATCATTAGTCATGTTATTAAAAGCAGTTGCTAGATCCCCTAACTCATCACTAGTTTTTATGTTAATTTCTGTATCTAAATTACCTTCTCCTATCATATTTGCAGCATTTCTAAAAGTAGTGATTGGTTTGATAATAGTTTTTCTTAAAAGGAATAAAAAACTAATAACTAAAATCAAAAGACTAACAGCAGAAATCATAAAAAAATTATTTATTCTAGCATTAAGAGTAGCATAAGCATCATCCATTGAAAGCACTATTTCATAAGTTCCTACTGTTCCCCCTGAAACATGAAGCGGTGTAATAACAGTTAATGTATGGGAACCTTCTTTGTGTTCAGGAACTCTTACGACTGTATTTTCAGTGTAAGAAATTTCGTTGTGGTTACTAGAAAGAGTCTCGATAGACTTTACATCACTAGAAACAAATACTTCCAGAATATTAGTAACAGGATCTGGAAGATTAATACTAACTTTTTCAATTCCACTATCTTTACTAAGGGTCATAAAAGCTATGATATCCTTGAATAAATTATCCTTATTTTCTTCATCTAATTCTTCGCTTTTACTTATACTTGCATCAAGTGCCTGAGCAAGAGCAGTTGCTTTTTCCTCATAAGCCTCCTCAAAAAAAGCAGTTTGTTCTGCAAAATTTATGTATGTCAGAGATAATATAACAATAGCAGGTATGATAATAACAATTAATGTAAGTTTTAAAGACAGACTATTTCTAGCTCTCATGTATAAGTACGCCCTCTATTGGCTTTTAATTTCCCATCCAAATTATTTAATCTTAGCAAATATTGTAATTATCAAATTATCTATGTTTTTGCTAGCCATTTATCTTTGAGTTCTTGCATATATCCAGAACTTTCCAAAGAATTTAATAAATCCATACAACTTTTCTTATCACTGCTGGAAAAAGGTTATGATAATTATGAAATCAATTATAATCTTGGTTGTTCCTATTTTCAAATAAAGCAATTTGGCAAAGCAAGACATTACTTTGATGGAAAAGAAATTTAGTAAGATAATTTCATCCT
>CAZYFW010000005.1:0-16904 GCA_964646685.1 uncultured Thermoplasmatales archaeon | reverse complement strand
CAAAGAATTTAATAGATCGTTTATTTCCTTTTTAAGTCCGTTTTCATCTTTTTTAATGGCAATACCGTAATACTCGCTAGTAAATGGGTCACCAACTATTTTTAGGTCGGAATTATCTTTAATTATAATCGCTCCAACAGGATAATCAACAATAATTGCGTCTAATTCTCCAGCAGTTAAATTTATAGGAGCAGCTGTTGTAAAGTTCTCACCATAACCAATGACGTTCCCAGTATATTTCATTGCCTCTTCTTCACCAGTAGTTCCTGATTGAACCCCAACAGCCAAATTTAAAAGATCATCTGTAGAAGTAATATCCTCATTTGATTCATTAACAATTATAACTTGTCCTGCATTCAAGTAACCATTGCTAAAATCAACTTTTTCTGCTCTTTCAAGATTAATTGTTATAGCTGCGATCATAATATCAACATCGCCGTTAACAACATAATCTAAAATTTCTTCAAAATCATCATATTCGGTGTAGTCAACTATCTCAACGACAACACCCAAATGTTCAGCAATCTTTTCAGCGAGATCAACATCAAAACCAACATAAGAATCATTTTTAATATATTCCATCGGTTCAAATGGTGTCGATGTTCCAACAATTAACTTACCAGCATCCTGTATGCTCTTAGTCCTTGGGTCTATCTCCTCACCATTTTCAACACATCCTGAAAAACAGCCTATTAACAGTGTAAATAATGTTATGCTAACAAATAACGTAATTTTTTTTCGCATCCATTTCCCTCCTTTTATTACAACTCATTCATCTATTAGTCTTTTAATAATATTTCTATAGAGCAAGTTCGTTTTCAACCCAATCTTCTTCTATATCATATCTTGGTTTTTCTCCAAGCTTTACACATAATTCATTTATCTCTTTTTTTAATTCTATCATTTTTAATTCTCTATCAACCGATACTTTTTGGAATTTTTCTAACTCAACTAGTTTTTCTTGTAATTTTTGTGCTGCTACCTTTTTTTCAGTGATATCCCTACTCATTAGTATCAAAGTTTCATTCTGTTCTTCATACTCGGTAGGTATAATACGAGTTTCATACCATGTATCGAATTTGCCTTCAGGACCCATACCGAGCATCTCATAGGTAACCGGTTCACTTTTTTGAAAAACCTTTTCCATGGCGTTCTCCCTGATATAACAGTAATCAGATGATTCATATTCTCTAAGATTGGTTCCAATTACTGCCGTTTCATCCAGGCCCTCAACAACTCGATTAATTGACAAGATTTTTCCATCACGGTCTATGGTCATAATTATATCAGGAATGTTTTCGACCAAATGGCGCCATTTATTTTCACTGGTTCTCAATGCCTCTTCTGCTTTCTTTTGTGTAGAAATATCATGCATTATTACTAAGTCAGCAGTTTTATCATTATAGGTGATTTTGATACCATTTACTTCTAAAATTGATTTAGCCCCATCTTTATTTATTGCTTCAATTTCGTATTTTTCTAATTTATCACCGAGCATTCTTTTTGTAAGATTTTTAATTAAAATTGTTTTACTTTTAGCAGTAATAAATTTTGCTTTCATAAAATTTGTACCGAGTAACTGTTCTCTTGTTACTCCTGTTAGCTCTTCTACACCATCAGAAACTTCTAAAAATTTTCCTTTTTTATCAACAATTACAACAGGGTCATCAATTAAATTGATTAAGAGCTGAAACGTTTTTTTACTATCAAGATTAGAATTAGTGATTGAATTTTTGTTAAATAATTCTTCTTCATTTTTGATTTTGTTTAATTTACCAGCGGATTCTTCTTCTATTAATATTTTTACTATTTCTGGTTTATATCTCATATTTATCTACCCTAAAAAATTTCATTAAATGGTAAAACCTAACTTTTCCAATGCTAAAACAATTTGAATTATCCATATTGCATCCCAGTATTTAGTAAATAAAGTAAATTGTTCTTATATATAAATAATTAATGTGAATATTTCAAAATCTTACTGCAAAGTAATGAATATATTTACATTTTGGCATTTTTCCTATATGAAAGACTGCCACCAAATGTTTATGTACTAGATATTGACAAAGTATAACTAATAGGAGAGAGGAAGGTTTATGAAAAAAATTAGTGGTTTGAGAGTAGGCTATTCATCTAGCTATAAATTAAGTGTAATATTAGTGATTTTATTATTTATTACTGTTTCTTTACCTGTTGAAGCTGCATTAATGAGGCAAGATTCCAGACAGGATTTAGCTCAATCTGAAGAGTTACTTATTGAAAATGGTGAAGAACAGATCCCGTCTAGTGAAAAGGCAACTATTGGTACATTTTGGTGGTATAGGGATAATGGAGGTCTCATCTATGCTGAAGCTGATGCTACTGGTTTTGCAAATGCTTTGTTATCTGATGGATGTACATGGCCAATTGATCGTAATAGTGAGTATAACAATAAATTGAACAATGGCGGGAAATTTTTAGAAGATGATCATTTAGAAGAAGGAGCTGGTGAACTCATTGATGATGTAGATATTGCATATTATGTTGGTCATGCTGGTCCTACAGCCCTAAGCATCAGACTACCATTCGAAAACACCAATGATATGGTTGAATTCACGAAGTGCAGATGGGGAGACGATGGACCAAACAAATGGGTAGTATTGGCCACTTGTTATGCAGCAAAAAGTTGGTTTGGATTTTCATTACATGGTAGTCATATGATTTTAGGTTGGGAAACTGCTTGTGATGATTCAATATATGGTCCAACATTTGCCAATTATATAAAAAGTGGAATGACTTTAAAAGAAGCTTGGTTCCAGACCGGCGAAGAATGCCAGCCTGTTCCAGCTATCGCAAAAGTTCTTGGTGAAGCTCTATCAGTTGGTAATGATCATCTTAAAGGATATGGCGATTATGCTGATCCAAGCCCACCAGATGATATATTCTTCGTCTGGTGGAAACATCAGGTGAATGGATGGTGTTCTAAATATAATTGGATAGCTCCAGATAATCATGTTAATAGTAATTGGTTTATGGAAACATATGCATATGATAACATTGATCCAAATTATGTAAATGAACCAGAAGATGATACTTATTCTACATACAATCGAAATATTCAATCTTGGAGTGAACCTCTTGTTCTAACATTAGAATCTCCAAAAACAATAAGAGGTTTTAGAATACTTTCAAACCATGGAAAAAATATAGATAAAATGCAGTTAGAATTTTATAATGATAATGAATTAAAAACTATCGCAAATGTATCAAACTGGGAAGGCACTACTTGGAGAATTATTGATTTCAATGCAACTCAATATCAGGCAACAATAGATGGAGAAATTGAACCCGAAGTTAATAAAGTTATGATTAGATACCATGAGAATGATCCAGTGAGAGGTTTTAATTATAATCAAGTAAACGTATCTGAATTTGATTTCTGGGAGGCTGAAGATAAAACCAGTAACGAAGGATCAAGCACTCAATTTAATTTAGAAACCCAACTTCCAAGTCAAAACCTCGGCGCAATGAATACTTATTCAATAGTTCCAAATCAATACAATGCTCAAAAATTTACAGCTCTTGCAGCAAAACTTGGAGTTGCTGGAACAACACAATATGCTAATGATTATAACAATCCTGACACTTATATAATTGAGGGAAATGATGGAAATAGCTTAAAATATCATACTCAAACAGGTGTTTTAAGATATTCCAATCCAAGTGAAAAGTATTCAACAGTTACAAGTGAACCAACTATGCCTTCTGATGACGAAGCAATACAAATAGCGGTTGATTTTCTTAAAGAAAATGGTTTAATGTCTGATGATATGACTGAAGCAGTTGTAACATGTGATACTCAAGGAACTGCTAGAAAAGATAACCAAGAAATCCTCAACGAATGGACAACTTCAAAGAATGTTTATATCAAAAAAGAATTAGATGGAAAAATGCTCTTAGACAAAACAATTATTACAATTGGCGATGCAGGACAGATAACATCGTTTGATATCCCAACAAGAACACTTCAGTTAGCAAGTAGTGTTCCAATAAAATCATCTGAAACAGCTTTTAGCGATCTACCTAATGAAGTCTCAGAGAGCAGAGGAGATCTTGATGAAAGCGTAGATATTAAAAATGTAGAACTTAGTTATCGTATAGATTCACTCACTCAAAATACTGGTTCTATAACACCGTATTATGTATTCGAAGGAAAATATCAAGAATCTGGAGAAGACTTCGCTGCATTTGTAAGTGCAATTGATGGTTAAAAGATGGGATATTTAGCAAAAATCTAGTACTCATAAATTATTTGAGTGATTTATAGCTGATCCTCCATCAATAACTAATTTTCTTTTATTCTTTACTATTCCTTTCATCACAATTACGATTTGTGTGTTTGTTCTATACTATAAAAAGAAAATGAATCAATTAACACAAATATTAGAGGCCCAGGCGTTAAAAGAAATGGTGACGTAATAAAAGGATTTTTTATGTCATTGCCAAAACTAGTTTTTAATTACAAAACTCATGATATTATCTTATATACGACTCCTGGCAGGAGATACTCCCCACCACATACTTATTTTAAAATCAAATGGGAACACCCTATCTCCCAAAATATGTTTATTTATAAGGAAGGAGCAGCATCTAAAATCAGAAAAGTTTTTGGAATGCAGGATACACAATTGGGAACAGATTTTTTTGACAGAGGGGTTATTATCAAAGGGTCTGATGAATATTTTGTCAGGTCATTGCTATCAATAGATATTCAAGATAAAATTTTACTAATCTTAAAAAAAGATACCATTTCATCTCAGTTTGAGTGACAATATTTTAGAGATTTCATATCCAAAAATAATTTATGATGAAATTCTTTATGATGAGTTAATTAATCTAGGGTTAAGATTAGTTGATAAAATAAAATGAAGTCGCGGCTCTTATTGAAAGATTATTTTACCTTTTTAAATCTGGTTCCTAAATTTTTCATGACGTTTGGAAGAGTTGTGTATTCCATATCTGCCATTGGGAGACGGTGTGGTTCAAACGGGCCATGACGTCTCATATAGTCCATGATATGTTGTGCTTCGATTCGGGTTCGATCAAAGGCAGGATCATCAAATAAATCTACCGGTTCTGTAAGCATTCCGTTTTTTAATTGGAATCCAAGTGCAATTACTCGTGGTGGACCGTCAAATCTTGTGCATTGTGCATCTTTAACGGAAACTGGCATAAGTGGTCCATTATGCGACCCGCGCATCCAACCAGAAACAAGATGGCCAAGGGCAAATCCTTCAAGAACTTCACCCAATGCTGGAAGTCCAGATTGCGCACGGACAACACCTGCTGGGTCATCCTTACCAACATACTCGCCTGCAATTTGATAGAGTTTTTCTGTTGATATAACAGAAACTGGTTCATCCGAAGGTAATTTCGAACTTTTCTTTGGAAATACACGTTTTATGACAAACCGTGATTTTGCACCGATCAGGGCTAGAAGATCATACATCTCCTCAGGGGTTTTCACAAATACATTTTTATGTTCCTGAATATCCCATACTTCAAAGACAAATCCATCATGAATAGAAGGATCAATAACTAGTCCAGCTGTGTTAAAAGGATCTGCAAATATCTTATAAATTGGAAAATTAAACGCACCTGGTTCAGTCTTATCCATCATAAATGCAACAATTGGTTCTGCTTTCCTTTCTGTGAATTCCATTTCTGCAATACCGGGGCCCATTCCTTTGATATTACCTGAAAATGCATCAGCAAGTAAATCTTGCCCAGCACCATACAACCCGAGATCCTTTGCTTCTTCTGTTGCCTCGCAAAAAATATCCCATGCAAGACCATGAATTTCCTTTGAATCAACACCATTTGTATGCGTCATAATCAATTCAAGGTCGTCGCCACAGTGAGTGACATGAAAATCCTTAAGCATTTTGGATTTTTGTGCCACTGTTAATCCTTTGTTTGCAATCTTCTTCAAATTTGGATGCACTAATGCATGCCCTGGCCATCCACCGACATCCGCTTTAATTATACTAAATGTAGTTTTCATTATAAGCCTCCGTTTTCATGGTATAGAAAAGATATTTATAAAGGGTTTGGAAAAAACTATTGAGTTTTCAGTAAAGTATATATTATTCACCCTATATGAGATACACCGGCATGAGGAAAACATGACTCTTAAGATTTACAACTCGTTAACCAGAAAAAAAGAGAAATTCATCCCGGTTGAAAAATATAAGGTGAAGATGTATATCTGTGGAATGACTGTTTATAGTAATGCTCATATTGGACATGCTCGCACTTATTTGGCTTTTGACGTAATAAGACGATACTTTGAATACAAGAAATACAAAGTTACGTATGTTCAAAACATTACTGATGTGGATGACAAAATAATTGCAGCGGCAAATAAAGAAGGCGTAGATCCACTGGAATATTCCCGTCGATTTACTGATATCTGTCTCAATGACCTTGATAAGTTAGGTATCAGACGGGCAAATCTCTATCCAAAAGCCTCTGAAACCATTCCAGATATGATAGAGATGACAGAAAAAATCATTGAAAAAGGATATGGATATGAGGCAGATGGTGATGTATATTTTTCTGTTGAAAAATTTGATGACTATGGAAAACTTTCTGGGCAGAATATCGAAGAAATGAAGGCTGGTGCCCGCGTTCAAACTGGTGAGAACAAAAAAAGCCCGTTAGACTTTGCTCTGTGGAAATCAGCAAAGCCAGGTGAACCATCTTGGGAGTCCCCATGGGGAAAAGGAAGACCTGGTTGGCATATTGAATGTTCAGCAATGAGTAGTAAATTCTTAGGATTGCCTTTTGACATTCATGGAGGAGGAATGGATCTTCGATTTCCACATCATGAAAATGAGATTGCACAAGCTGAAGCTGCAACAGGTAAACAGTTTGCAAAATATTGGATTCACATTGGCCTGCTTACTGTCGATGGAGAAAAGATGTCAAAGTCAATTGGAAATATCGTAAATATTTCCGAGTTGCTAAAAAAATGGGATGCTGAGGTTATTAGGACGTTTTTTGCTCAAGCGCACTACCGAAGCCCGCCCGATTTCAGTGAAAAGGTACTAAAAGATGTAGAGAAAAGTCTCGAGCGGATATATCGGTTAAAAGAAAAATTAGAAGGATTTTCTAACAACGCTCCGAAGCTTGAAGAAAATAACTTAACATCGGAAGAAAAAGATTATGAGAAAAGCATCAAAGAGCTTGTCGAACAGTTTGAAAATGCAATGGATGATGATTTTAACACACCAAAGGCCTTTGCTGTTATCTTTGAATTTGTAAACAAAAGTAATCGGTTTTTGGAAAACAATGTAAATGCAGCATTGAGCAAATATGCCCTTGAAACACTGCTCATAATCGGCGATGTTTTGACACTTTTCCAAGATAAAAAAGAAAAATATGACTTAGATCCAACGAAAAAACTGCAATCATTACTTTTAAAACATGCAAAAGGTTTTAAATCAACGGATAGTAAGGAAATCCTCAAGAAGTTACTTGAGAAAAGAGAAGAAGCACGTAAAAATAAAAATTGGAAAACTGCCGATCAAATACGGAATGAACTTGAAGAACTTGGATTTGAGATACAGGATACCGATAAGGGTCCGGTATGGAGAAAAAAGTAGAATATGAAAAAAATATTGGTAGGTTTTGATGGCTCAGAAGGTTCAGAACAGGCATTGAACAGAGCTATGATGCTTATTAATGAGTATGGTGAGCTTATTTTATTAGCAGTGGTTCCTAGCCCTTCTGAAAAAACATTTGTTGATAAAGAGACATATGCCAATTTGAAAAAGAAGGCGAAACGCTTAATTTCTGATGTCATAGCCGATATAGGCTCTCATGATTTTACCATTACAGGAATGATCGAACAGGGAGATGCGGCATCCATTATTATCGATGTTGCCAGTCGACTAGATGTTGATTTAATCGTTCTAGGAAGTAAAGGACTAAGTGAACTGGGACGTTATCTTATTGGAAGTGTTGCCAATAAAGTTGTACAATACGCTCATAAGCCAGTTATGGTAGTAAGATAAAAACGGCTTTATTTTCCCCTATTTTTATTAGCACGGATACTTGGTCTTACTTTCTCAGCACCTTTGCCTTTATACATCAAACCCCTACCCTTTTGGCCAGCACTTGTCTTTCCACGAAGTACTCTTCGCGCATTGGGCGCATTGGAAATCCAGTTGATTTTGGGGTCTTTTAAAATTGAAGGATGAACTGGATCTACAAGAATAACCTCATAGTAGTGATGCTTTCCATCTTCACCAACCCAATAGGAGTTTAAAACTTCCATGTTGGGGTATCTCTTTGCTGTACGTTCTTCAGCAATTCTTTGTGTGCTCTTACCAGCAGTGATTTTCGTTATACCTTTCGCCGATGGTTTTCTACCGCTTCTGATCGTTGGTTTTCTTAGGCCCCCCCTTCGAACGTGTGTTCGAACAACGATGTATCCTTGTTTGGCTTTGTATCCAAGGGATCGTGCTCTATCGATTCTAAGAGGTTTGTCGACTCGTAAAAAATTCTCTTCATGCCTCCACTGGATAAGCCGCTGCTGTTGCGGTGATTTAAATGACATATTGGGTTTTTTCCATTGATCACCAAGGTGATCGTACATACTTTTTACCATGATTTATACACCAGTCCTTAAGAGTTGGTAGAGGCATAGGAAGGTGATTCTTTATTTAAAACTTTTCCCACTGGAGTGTTGAGGTTATTGCTGAAGAAAAAATAAGTATATTTTAAATGACGAGAAATAAAAAAGTGTTCATTGTTATTTTAAATTGTTATCATCAAAACAAATTTGAACTTTTTTGTTAGATATTTTACGAACTATTTATGTACTCTACATTATTTTGTTAGCATGAGATCGAAAGAATGAATAAAAAAATAGTATGTATGTCAATAGAAGGCATGTTTTTAAATTTTTTAGTTTTACCACAAAGTATTTATATTAACCAATAAATATATATATTGCAAAAGGGGAATATAAAATGGATAGAGTAGAAAAAAAATTGCAAAAAGTGATATATGCTTTTGTAATGTCCGTAATAATTATCGTAGCGGCATTCGCTGTAACAATTTACTATTATGAAACAAAAGAATCACCAGGAGCTCGCGTGGTAGAAGGTTTGTTTGCGATGGCTTTTGTTGATGAAAGTGTGGGATCAATTCCTTTGAACACTAGTTTTTCAGCATTATTATTTAACTTCGAAGGGACTCCTACATATCATTGGGAATTTGGCGATGGAAACACATCTAATGAAGCGAATCCGGCATACAACTATACTGAAACAGGGGAATACACTTGTAATTTGACAGTTACCGACGTTACTGGAAAAATTGTCACAACCTCTATTAAGATTTTAGCTATGGCTAATGAAGCTCCAACTGTTGTATCTTTGGTTAGCCAGACTCAAAGCCCTCGGCCGAGTAACCCTTTCTGGCTGATTAAATTAAATCAGATTAAATTTGTAGGTGACAAGATACTTGCCGCTCTTGCACAATCTGATTCTCCTTTGACTAAGGAAGAGGGCTGGATAACTTGTGAGGCACAGGTTTCTGATCAAGAAGGAGATGAAATTGTATGGTATGAGTGGGTACTCCAACAACCAACCGTATATAATATCACTGGTACACAATACTGGCCTAAATTTACTTTTACAGGAGAAAATTTGACAACTATAACATTTCCTAAATTGTATACTTTCAGAACAGGACAATATGATGTTAAGGTAACAGTTACAGATTCTGAGGGAAATAAAGCAAGTGATATCAAAAGATTTAATGTAGGAATTAGTAGCCTCGAAGGTCAAATTAATGCACTAAAAGGATCATGGAACGGTCTTTGGGGAGCTCAATTTCAATACAAACCAGATTTCGTAAAGAATATAATACACCCAGCGGTGTGGAAATTATTAGGACCAATACATAACGCGACAGATGATATGGTGGATAAAATTGTGGGTTCACTACCAGAATCTATCAAAAGTGCAGTTTATCAAGCATATGGTCTTATTTGGGATAGTACAGAGAAAAAGTATCATATGCCAAACTGGGGAGCGCCAACTGTTCCTAGCGACCCATATCCAGCTGAAGGCGCTTCAGGCATTGCTTTAAATGCCACCCTAAGTTGGAATTGTAGCGATCCTGATGGTGATGGTATAAAATATGACGTATACCTTGGAACGAATACGCTGGGACTAGTTGCTCTAGAACAAGGGAGCGCCAACTATTCACCAATCGGATTGCTTGAGAACACCACATATTATTGGTATGTCGTGGCTAAAGATTCGCCTGGCACTGGTGGAAGTATGACTACGTATGGTCCTCTTTGGAACTTCACAACAGAAGGTTAAACAATAATATACCAAATAAATCAGGTAATAAAGTGGTAAAAATGGTGAGCTTCATCTCACCATAAAAACACTTTATTTATTTTTTACCTCGCCAAAATATTATAAGAGCAATTTGTATTTCCACGCCCGGGGAAAATCTGATGGATTATATCTTCAACAGAAAAATGGAAACGCTCCCGAGAAAGGATATCAAGGAATTACAACTTAAACAATTGAAAAAGACTGTCGATCTTGTTTATGAGAATGTACCTTTTTATCAGAAGAAATTCAAAGAATTAAAGATAAAGCCAGATGATATCAAAACTCTTGAGGATATTCGTAAATTACCTTTTACTACTAAAGATAATCTTAGAAAAAATGCCCCGCATGGAGTGATGGCAACTTCACTGGACAACTGCATCGAATTGCATGCATCGTCCGGTACAACAGGGATACCTATAACGGTATGTTATACGCCGAAAGATATCGAAGCATGGTCTGAAGTTATGGCCAGATGTTTGTCGATGTCAGGTCTAACAAAAAAAGATGTTTTTCAAAATCCAATTCCTTATGGGACTTTTACAGGCGCATTTGGTTTTCATTATGGTGCACAAAAAGTCGGTGCACTGGTAATTCCATCTGGAAAAGGACAATCTGAGAGACAGATTAAACTAATGAACTACTATGGTACCACCTTTATTTCCGGGGTTGCATCCTATGCACTACGTCTTGGCCAAGTAGCAAAAGAGATAGGAGTAGATCCAAAGAAACTCAAAGTAAGAAACGGTCTCTTTGGAGCAGAAATGTTCACTCCTGGAATTAAAAAAAGACTTGCAGATACTTGGAATATGGATGTACATGATATTTATGGATTAACTGAGATGTGCGGGCCGGGCGTATCAACAGATTGTGACCAGCATGATGGTAATCATCTATGGCAGGATCATTTTATTGTAGAATGTATCGACCCGAAAACACTTGAGCCGGTTGACCTAGAAGAAGAAGGAGAGCTCGTTCTTACTACCATTACGAAAGAAGGAATGCCGCTTCTTCGATATCGAACCAGAGATATAGCAAAGCTCTATGATCAAGAAGTATGTGAATGCGGTCGAACACACATCAAACACTCCGCTATTAAGGGACGAAGCGACGATATGATCATTATCCGAGGTACAAATATCTTCCCGGGCCAGATAGAATCTGTATTGATGAAACATGATGTGGTCGGAAGTAATTGGCGTATGGTCTTGGCAACAAAAAATGACGTAGACGTATTGATAGTTGAAGTAGAGACTAAAAACCAATTAAGTCAGGTTGAATCGATGGAACTAGAAGAGACTTTAAAAAATGAAATAAAGTCAGTGATTGTGTTTACGCCAAAAGTGGAAATATTACCACCAAATACCATTCCAGAAACAGGTTTAAAAGCAAAACGTGTTATCGATGAGCGGAAGAAGGACTAGCATGAAAGAAAATACAAAAAAAATATTAAACAGAAAGGGACCTCTTGCAGAAAATGAAGTTAAGGATCTCATGAAAGCTTTTGGAATACGTACAACTCATTATAAAGTTGTAAACAATGAAGAAGATTTGAAAAATCTTGGATTAGAATTTCCTGTAGCGCTTAAGGTATGCTCAAGTAAAATTTTACATAAAACCGATGTTGGTGGGGTAAAGTTAGGCATCAAAGATATGGTTGAACTAAGGCAAACGTTTAAAGAGTTTAAGAAAAAGTTTCCAACTGAAAATTTACTTGTCGATCAGATGGAAGAAAAGGGCGTTGAAATTATCATTGGTCTGGTTCAAGATCCAACATTTGGACTTTCAATTATGTGCGGAATCGGTGGGATTTTTACTGAATTGTATAAGGACGTAACATTCCGTGTTGTTCCCATTGATCTTTATAACGCGGAGCAAATGGTTGAGGAGATAAAAGGAAAGAAACTTTTGGAAGGGTTTAGAAATATTAAAGCAGACAAACAATTGGTTATCGATCTCTTGTTAAAGGTATCTAAAATAGGAGAGGAATTGATCGATCGTATTGACCAAATGGATTTAAACCCGGTTTTTGTATATGAAAACGACATCTGTGTCGTTGATGCTAAGTTAATATTAAAATAATTTAAGATGTTGTAAAGGTGGAATTATAATGAACGATTGTAAAGTTAAAGACCTAAGTTTATGCGATTTCGGAAGAAAAGAAATAGAGATTGCTGAGAAAGAAATGCCTGGGCTTATGGCTGTTCGTGAAAAATATGGGTCTAAGAAACCTTTGAAGGGTGCACGAATAACAGGAAGTTTGCACATGACTATTCAGACTGCTGTTCTTATCGAGACCCTTCGTGAACTAGGTGCTGAGGTTAGATGGGCTAGTTGTAATATTTTTTCAACTCAGGATCATGCGGCTGCTGCTATTGCAAAACAAGGAGTTTCTGTTTTTGCGTGGAAAGGTGAGACTCTCAAAGAGTACTGGCAATGTACTCAAAAGGCTCTAGATTTTGGCGATGGTAAAGGCCCACATCTGATTGTCGATGATGGTGGGGATGCAACCCTTATGGTTCACAAAGGTTTTGAAATCGAAAATAACCCGAAATTACTTGACAAGGATTATAGTGATGAGGGAGATGATTTCAGAGAACTTATGGCTTGTTTGAAGGATGTATATACAAAAGATCCAAAGCGCTGGCATGGGGTTGCTAAAGATGTTAAGGGTGTTTCTGAAGAGACGACCACCGGTGTCCATAGATTATATCAAATGATGGAGAACGGAACATTGTTGTTCCCTGCATTCAATGTAAATGATTCGGTAACCAAATCCAAATTTGATAACCTGTATGGATGCAGAGAAAGCCTTGCTGATGGCATCAAAAGAGCTACCGATGTTATGGTTGCCGGCAAAACTGTTGTTGTCTGTGGTTACGGTGATGTTGGAAAAGGTTGCTGTCAATCGATGAGTGGATTTGGTGCAAGAGTTATTGTAAATGAAATTGACCCGATTTGTGCATTGCAAGCCGTCATGGAAGGATATGAAGTCAAGCCTATCGAAGATGCATTAGATGAAGGGAATATCTTTGTTACTTCAACTGGAAACAGAGATGTCATTACAGCTGAGCATATGAAAAAGATGAAAGACCAGGCAATAGTCTGCAATATTGGTCATTTTGACAACGAGATTCAAGTATCATCTCTTGAAAAAATCCCTGGAATAAAGAAAGTCAACATAAAACCGCAGGTCGATAAGTACATTTTCCCAGATGGCCATGAAATCTTTATGCTTGCAGAAGGTCGTTTAGTGAATCTTGGCTGTGCAACCGGACACCCAAGTTTTGTCATGAGCAATTCATTTACAAATCAAGTTCTTGCCCAGATAGAACTATGGGAAAATAAACATGAACTAGGCGTTTACATGTTGCCAAAGACACTTGATGAGGAAGTAGCAAGATTGCATTTGAAAAAACTGGGTGTTAGGTTGACAAAACTAACTCCAGAACAAGCAAAATATATCGGTGTAAAAATAGAAGGCCCTTACAAACCAGATCATTACAGATATTAGATCCGGCTTTTACAAATAGGAAAACTATAAGTTCTAATATATTTATATAGTGTTTTAGAGGAGAATAAAATATGGATTGGAAAACTAGATCAGCGTATGTTTTTATCAAAACCAAAGATGGTAAAGCTCGTGATATTTGGCAAAGACTTCAAGGATGGAAGAATGTAATAGGTACTTGGATTGTAGCTGGAGAATGGGATGTCATCGTCTGGTTTGACGCAGAAGATTGGGATACCATACATAGATGCGTAGGAGAGATAAAAAACTGGGAAGGTGTAGAAAATACAAGCTCGCACAGGGTATACAGCGGTTTTAAAAATGATAATTGGTGGTGGGAAAAACCAGCAGGCACCTGGGTGTTATTTAGAGGAAATAAGCTAGATGAAACTTCTGATAAGATAAGAAAATGGGATTGGACGACCAGCGGAGCAAGTATTCCTGGCCAATGGGAT
Source organism: uncultured Thermoplasmatales archaeon (assembly GCA_964646685.1). Lineage (GTDB taxonomy): Archaea > Thermoplasmatota > E2 > DHVEG-1 > DHVEG-1 > CAZYFW01. The sequence goes on along the minus strand of CAZYFW010000005.1, from coordinate 2,538 downwards.
TATATAGCTTGGATAGAAGGCGAGAACTGGGATGATGTATGGAATCATTTAGTTGACGTCAAAGGGGAAAACTGGCAGACGCTTCCATGCGTGCCTATTAAATCATGGTGGAACCAGAACTGGAAAGACAACTGGTGGTAGAAGAGAGATTTCTCTCTTTTCTTTTTATTTAGCAAGATAAAATGATATGTTTGTTTAATCAGATATGTTAATCTAATTGAACATAATTCTCTTAGATGAATAGACGAGGAAAATATGATTGTATTAATTGGCACAGGACATGTATTTGATTTATCAAATGCATTGTTAGATATCTTTGATGAACGACAGCCTGATGCCATTGCAGTCGAGCTTGATAAGCAGCGATACAACGCCTTGATGATGAAACGGGCAGATCCTGAATCGTACAAAACAGCAGAAAAAAATGTTCCCATTCTCTATAAGCTTCTTGGCCGGTTTCAAGAAAATATGGCAAAGGAATATGGCGTCAATGCGGGAGACGAAATGGTAACAGCAATTACCTACGCTCAATCCCAGCAAATTTCTTTAGAATTTATTGACATGAATGCACAAAAATTGTTCTCCAGAATGTTAAGAACTATGCCGTTTTCTGAAAAGTTGAAGTTGCTTCTATCTGGAGTTGGCGGGTTTTTTATAAGTAAAAAACGGGTGGAAGGAGAACTCAAAAAGATTGAAGGGGATTTTGATAACTATATCATGCAAATAGGTGAGAAGTTTCCGACGATTAAACGGGTTTTGATCGATGAACGAAACATCCATATGCAAAAAAAACTAAAAATGCTAAATGAGGAACATGAAAAAGTCATTGCCTGCATTGGAGACGGTCACGTACCTGGAATATCTAAGTTGTTGACAGAAGAGAAAATAGATCACGAAATAATTAGATTGAAGGAATTGCGTGAGAGTAAGCCTATCGAAAAAGTTTCATCAACGGCACATTTTACTACTGAATTCAAATCGATGTAGAAAAATCAAACAAAGCAAGAAAAGATAGATATGAGAAAAGATAAACAAGATATCCGTCATCCGTTATTTGGTACATCATTTACAAACTGGATCGTGCTGCTTTCTAATCATGGGGGAATAGATAGCGGTTATTTTCTACGAGCAATGTTTATTACAGTTTCAATATTATTTTTCTTACCGGCTCGCTTGATTTTTAAAATAATATACAAACCTAGCATCTTAGAAACTCAAATAAAAAAACCACCAATATTCATAATTGGACATTGGAGAAGTGGAACAACTTTTCTGCATGAGATCATTAGTAACGACCCTCAATTTGCTTATGTTTCGTTATGGTACACTCTTGTTCCAAACAGTTTTTTGGTTCTTGAAGGTTTTAAAAGGTTTTTTTCACAATTTTTACCGACAAAACGACCAATGGATGCAATAGATGTGAATATCGACAGTCCATATGAAGAAGAAGCGGCGCTTGCAGCACTGGGTCGTTGGTCTTTTTTCCATTGCTTTATTTTCCCGCGAAGTCCCGAAAAACAATTTCGTCAGTCGGTGCTATTTGAAGATTTGAGCAAAAAAGATTTGGAAGTTTGGAAGAGCAATTATTTGCATCTTGTAAAAGCCGTTACTTATGGAAATAACGGAAAACAACTTATAATGAAAAACCCTGCAAATACCTCACGCATCAAGGTTTTACTTGAGCTATTTCCAGATGCACGTTTTATTTTTATTTATCGTAATCCTTACAATGTTTATGCTTCAACTGTAAAACTTCGTAAAAGATTGTTAGGTCCTTTTGCTTTACAGAAAACAACTGAAGAAGTTGAAAAACATGTTGTTAACAACTATGTACAGCTTATAAAAAGTTATTTCGAGCAAAAAGAGCTGATTCCTAAAGGAAGACTAGTTGAAATTAGGTACGAAGATCTTGTTTCTAATCCATTTGAGCAGGTGAAGCAAATATATTCAAAACTTGATTTGACTGGTTTTGATAAGGCAAAATCTGCCATTCAAAAGCATATTGATAGTCAAGAAGATTATGAGGCAAATGTGTATAAATTTGAAAAAGAGATGATTGATGTTGTTGATAAAAACTGGGAGTTTACAATTAAAAAATGGGGATATAAATCACCTGAGCGGAAAATTTTACCAAGTTTTAATAAATAATCACATATGTTGATTTATTTATAATATGGGCCTGTGGCCTAGCCTGGATAGGGCGGCAGTCTCCTAAGCTGCAAATCGCGGGTTCGAATCCCGCCAGGTCCGTTGATTTTTTAATTCGATCATTTATTTTTATTTAAGGTAAAATTTCCCTTTAAATCTTGATATTTTATCTTGTTTTAATAGATCTTCAAGAATTTGTATTATTTCGTTCTTATCACAATTTAAAATTGATACAAGATCATTTATCGTGCGTGGTTTCTTTTTAATAAACTCAAGTATTAGTTTTTCTAACATTTCTTCTTCTGCTAATTTTAAAAATTGATTATAATTTGGAAATATTACATTATATTCACTTACTAATTCATCTAATCCAACAAAAAAATATGATAA
>CAZYFW010000004.1:16277-25857 GCA_964646685.1 uncultured Thermoplasmatales archaeon | reverse complement strand
GCATGGCTTAGTCGAATCCCAATAGCAGTGACCTCCGGCAGGATCAACCGGAATCTGGCACACTATTATTATCCTTTTTATTATCTTTTGGTGAATTGGCAGGTGAATCAAATATCACCAACACACGTCGATCGTCAGATTCAAGAGAGCGCAAGGATACCAATATGGTACATCCTGCTTTTTCTTGAACCTCCACATCCATTATATGTTGCCCAGAACTGAAATGACCTAGTCACAGCAAATGCGATAACGCAAACTCATAGGTCGACCGGAAAAGTCTGGGCCAATGAAATTGAGAGTTAAGACGTATAAAATAGCCATATATAAATGTTATACATATATTTTACGCTAGCTTACGTATTAAAAAAGTAAATAAAAAAAGGTAGAAAGAATGGATTAAATTACTTCGTTCACGTAGAATTCGTATACGAATGCTCGATGGACATTGAAGCCGGCAAGACCATTTTCATAGAATTGGATTTCTACCTTGTCCACATCGTATTCGTCATCACCGAAATCGATTTCCTTATAGCGGTATCTTGGCCAACTTGTAAAAGTATCTGTTTTTATAGGCGTAGGATTACCGTTTTCGTAGAGCATAATTTTCATTTCAGTTAGATGTAGTGAATTCCTTGCCTTAATTTTATAACCAGATATGGTAGTCGGGCTATCAAACGTAAGACATAGTACATCAGACCAATAGTTAGCGCCTAATTCTTTATAGACTGCCCAAGATGTAATGGGCTTATCATCATAAGCATAAGGTTCACGTCTCCAATCTGTATCATCGTGACTATCTGGTGATATCCAGTGATCAAACGACCCAGGATCAACTGTTATAATTGTAACATTGAAGGTATAGTTATCAGCAGGGTCATTAACTCTTTGTAATGTAATCTGCATATTTCCGCCATCAAATGCAGCATTTGATGCATTCAAAGTGAAATCAATTGCGGTAGGTGGATCTCCTGGATTGATGGTTCCATTTTCCATCGTGAATTGATAATCTATGAGGTTTTCATCGAAATTAAACGAAATGTCGCTGATGTTCCAATCTAGTGTTTCCCAACGCTTGCTAAATACCCAGAATAGTGACTCATATTCCACCGTTCTTGTTTCACCTTTTTCTATATAGCATCGAGCTGGATCATCATTAAATATCTCTAAAATACCGTAAGAAATAGATAATGACCTATTTTCGAATTCTTCAGGATCGTCGTCATTAATAACTTTAATGTACTGTTTGTCATCTTTACCATGACCATAATTTCCTGGAGGTGGCGGAGTGAATTTAACATAAACATTTACACTTTCTTCTGGATTTATCTGTCCATTAGTTGGTTCAATTGTCCAATTTTTACCCCAGTGTGATGTTTCGTTTATCAGTGACCAATTAAGTATTGAATTACTTAAATATGTTTTATTTGCTTTATTGGTAATAACTAAGGAACCGGTAATGTTTCCATCTTCATCAACGTCATAATAATCCCAACTAAGCGATCCTGGAGTTACACCCAGGTATTCATCAATAACTTCAATAGTCATTGTATCAGTTGCAACTTCATCAGAATGATTTGTATCAACAACTGTAATAGTTGCCATATATGTTCCCGGTGTCGAATATGGATGATCGTCTGAATGAATGTTTATTGCATCATTTGTAGCATTAACAATAGGTGCAGTATATGAAGATCCGTCTCCAAAGTCAAATGTAAATTCATATGGACCAGAGGTATTTACACCATCACCCATAGGACTATACCATGCATTGAAATTCACCTTATCTCCTGGAAGTATATCTCCTGGAGAGTTAACATAAGGTTGGGAAGTACCATCTTCGCGTGCAAGTAACGATACAGCTGGACCCAATGTTGGGCCGCTTTCATCACCACCGACTGGCAATGGCCAAAGTTTAAACCAGTCCTGACTAAATGGATTCCATATCCAGAACCAGAAATCTGGATCTATTATGTTATCTAAGAGTTGCTGAACATATTGGGGGTCTTCTGGCAAGTCCCCGGGATTTTGTTGTTGATTGCCTATGGGGCTGCTGCCGCTTGTTGACACAATTTCTCCTTGTTCATTTATGTTTATAGTTGCAACTACAACTCCCAAGTTATTTGTTATTGTCATTGTTGTTATTTGACTTTGAGATTGGCCATGATATTGAGCGTAATTGACGATTACTGTTGCTTGTGTTGTTTCAAATGTGCTTGTAGCTGTTTCATTATCAAATCCCCAATCCATGTCGACATGAACTTCTTTATCTGATGCAAATCTTATTCGTTCTGGTATGGTCCAATATTTTGTACCGTTCCAATCAAGTTTAATTGAAGCATATAGATCTCCAATTTGTCCTCCAAGAGATACATTAACTAATCCATCTCCATCTCCAGAAATATTTAATTTATCACCAATACAGTGATCACCGTTGGTAGTTAAATTCAATGATAAATCAATATCTAGTGGATCAGTTTCAAATGAATTAATGCCACCACCGGGTGCTATTTCTAATAATCCTCTCCCTTCATATATAGGGATATCTGGATTTAGTAAAGGATTTGGGCTTTGTAAGTAAATTTTTCCATATGATTCAAAGTATGCAAAAAAACCATTTGCTATTACTAAGTTATATTCTCCAGGATCAAATGTTCCCACAAGATAGTAACCATCAATCTTTGTACCAAATATTGGCATATATTTTTCTAACAAGCCAAACGATAATTTTAATGACAAAGTTGTCTTCTCTTCGACAGATCCACTAATTGATAATGGCACTATACTGACGGAATCGATCAAAACTTCATTTATGACAAAGGTTCCTTTACCGCCAAAACTAATATCAATATCTGATATAAGGCGATCTATTACAGGACCGGGCAGCGGATTGTTTTTTAATGGTCTAATGAGTGTTCCTATGTGAACATTTGCTGGCACATTGACTTCAAGACTAGTGCCATCAGAAGGAAATCCTATTGCTAGAGACAGCATTGGATGAGAATCATCGGAGGATTCAACAGCAAAACCATATAGGTGGCATTTGAAAATACCTAAGGCATCTAAGATGAATGCTTTTGCAGTAAATTTACCATAAACATCTAAATTAACTTTTAAAAATTCTTCATCGATTATATTGAGAGTCATTGGTCCAGTGAATTCAACTTTATGCAATCTGAATATATTAAAGATCCCAGCTACCTGCATCCAAAGTGTATTAATCATTACACTTCCACTTGGTGTAAAATCAGCTTTAATTTTTGTTTCATTTTCTCCAAAGTACATAGATACTGTTGTGCCTATTCCAGTGAGAGACAATTCAAGTTCTTCTAAAAAGGCAACAATGCCCGAAGCAGGGATATTTGCATACAAGCCTCGGAGATTTATGCTTTTATTGTTTTCACCAAGACTGATGATGCTGATGTTTTTATCTTCTTTACAGATACTTAAGCCGCCAGAAGTATCAATTGAATCTATATTTATTGAGAAGAAGCCTCCCAAAAGATATAGATATCTAGAGAAGTGAAGATTTGATCCGCTTACGCCATGAATAGTATCTAGTGTCCAATTTCCATCTTCGCTATGAATTTCAAAATTACCAGTGAATTTTCCTATAGATACATCGATCTTATCTTTGATCCATAGCTCGAATACATCAATATCTGTTGAAGATCTACCATCGATATAACTAGCATCACTGTTAATCCATGATACATTGATAATGAAAAGATCGCCTTCATTTTCTACAAGGATGTCAATGTCGATGTAGCCGACAATGTCATTATTATAGAGATTTACATATGCAATAAGATGCATAATTCCTTCAGCACCGATGGTAATGTTAATCCAGCCATTCCCGTATTCAATATAAATCACGGAAGATAAGACAAACATTAATTCCCCATATCCACAAATAAGATCTCCTGCAGGGAAAGAAAGATCGTCATAACTAATAATTAATCCAGTAAAACAAATTTCAGACCAAATTATCTCACATGTTGCTGTATTATCTAGTTCATCTTTTTCATAATTGAAACTAGCATATCCGCTCCTATTCGTTGTTAGCCTATCAGCATACGCAATGACTGTTCCAGATTGTGTACGAAGGGTTACTTTGGGCTCAATTATAGTTAAATCTTTCTCTCCATTATACAATATATTGAAATTAGATTTCTCTCCTTCAATTGTTATTACTCCATCTTGTAGACTATAAATACTACCGCTAAGAGCTAGGGATCCTAGATCGCTCTGTACATATAAATTATCAACAGTAAATTCATCTAATGTTCCTTTAATCTCTTTATGATTTCCAGATGCAGACAGAGTTCCGTTTCCTTTTACCGTTATTTGATCTGCACCTATCTCGAAATATTTGCCTTCAGCTCCATAGATACTGATTTTTAAATCCGTTGCTTTTATTGTTACTTCTTCTGTATTTCCATAACCGCCAATTGTAATGTTTTCATCAATAATATCGATACCAGCCGAAATTAATCCATCGCCTTCAAGGATGAAGGGTCCTATAGTTGGCATTCCGGCTATATAGAGAGAATCGAATTTAAGATACACAGAAGAATTAACATAAATTCCAATATCATCCTCCTGGAAAAAGACTACTTTCGAATATCCTGGGAGCCCTGCAGATAGGTTTTCTACGTGAAATTGAGTTACTCCGTCTGTATTAATTACAAGATTGGTTACATTGATTGAAGAACCCGATAATTTTAAAGTAAGCCTTTCAACTGGTGGAGGGCTTTTGATAGAAACTGTAATAGGTTCAACAGATGAATAGATTACATCATCATAGCTGCGGGCTTTAATTGTATAGTCGCCAGCTGCTAATGGTCCTGTATTCCATTCATATGACCATTTTCCAGTTGTTGAATCAAATGAATCAACCTCAAACCAATCGCCATTATTTATTTGAATTTCAACTTTCGATATCGATCCGAATGGATCGGTTGCTTTGCCTGTAACTTGTACAACACCTGAAACAACATCACCGTTTTCAGGAGTTTCAATGCTAACCAGTGGATACCAGTTATTGCCGGCATTATTCACTGTTACAGAAATTTTATCTGAATTAGACCAATATAAACCATCAAAACTTTGGGCAGCGATAGCATATTCACCATTGGGAAGAGAGTTTGTATTCCAATCATACGACCATTTTCCAGTTGTTGTGTCTGGTGTAAGAATTATTTCATCGCTATTATCTATTACAATCTTAACAAATTCTATATTTCTATTACCTGGTGCACTGGCAGTTCCAGATATGGTAGTAATTTCTTCAACCGTACCGCCATCTGGCGGAGATTCTATAGAAACTGTTGGTTTTTCTATAGGTTCGGGCGTTACTATATCTATAACGCTATTTTCTAGAACCAATGAAGCGTTTTCTAATTTTATTTCTACATTCTCAATATCACGAGTTTTTCTTAATGGCCGCATTACAGTGAAGCTGGCACCTACACTATCAATGGCAAGCGACAGTAATGAAGCAGTCCAATTAAACGTTTCATATCCAAATAGGTTGGAAGTATAAACATAAAAATCATATAAGGCTAGCGAAAGATCTGCACTAATTCCAAGATTAAAACCTTCGCCCTTTAGGCGGCCAAGTATTCCGGGACGCTCTAAACTCCACTCAAAGCCAGCGTTAAGGTCTTCTCCGGGTCTAAATCCCATGTCAATAACGCCATCAACTTTGGCTTTTACAAATCCAGCCGTTGAATCTCCTGTATCTATGTTCACATATCCAGTTCTAGCCAACTTCCACCCGAGATTTATCTCTTTTGGAAGATCCTCAATTGTTAACGAACCACGGTCAAGTGGACCTATATCTTTTACAAGTAAGCTCACATTTGAATTTACATTCTTTCTACTGATTTTCAATTCCTGTCCTCTAATTATAAAGTGCTCTTTCTTCCTCTCAATAGAGAATTCATTCTTTACCGCAGGATCTTGATTAATCTGTAAATCAAGCTCAGATTGAACGACGTCATCTTTTACATCGGCTATCGAAAACAAAAGATTTAGTTGATTCTTGCCTGCGATTAGACCAGGGTTAATTGAAACTCTATGTGCATTTTTTTGCTTTGGATAGATAAAATGAGGAATGTCCTTATGTGACACAATACAATATTTTGGTATCTCTTCTCCAGCTGGTGATTGATATCCTACTCTAATGCGGACAACGCTTTTATCTCCATTTAAAAGACTTGTCAAACCAGACATGACTCGTGAGTTATATTCTAAATATATCTCAAAAAAGCCTTTAATCATATCTTCATTCATACCGGAGAGTCGACGAACCAATATTGTAGTCTTCCAAGCAATAGCAGGTGGACTTAAATCTAAAGCAGGTCGTCGAATTACCCATACTCTAATATCATTATAACCATCTCCATCTATATCAATGGCAGTAGGTAAAAGAAGTCTCATTCTGGTTGATGTCTCCATTATTTTATCAGATCCATCTTTTTGATATCTAGTAACCAAACCTAGCGAGAGTATTCCTTTTCGGTTCTCTCGTATCCTGTTAATGAATTCTTTTATTTTGCCTCCAATCTTACCACGTTGAGTGGTACCAGCATCTGTACTAGAATCACCATCAACAGTATTATCGCCAACTGAATTTGTGCCTTGATCATCAGCAATGACTATAGACGAAAATACAGTGGTGACCATAATTATTGCCAAGAAAACACTTAAAAGTTTTATTGAAGTTTGCTTAGCACGTGCTATATAACGGCCTACTTTTGGTTTTGAATAGGTGTGTTCCCCCATTTATTATCCCTTCTTTAGTTATTGGAATATTTTTAATATTAATGCTTCTTATATATGCTTATTTTTTAAAGTATATATAATTTGCTATATAAAAGTTGTCGAATTTTTAAATTATAGGGATTTTTGAGAAAATATGACAAAAAAAGCAATATTTGTCGCTGTCACCCAACACCTTGAACTTAAAGGTAGATGTTGGGTGTAGCTGTAGAATCACTTCGGTAAGCAGCAGTGAAGTGAAATGACAACATATCTCGCGACAGTTATTTGACACCATGGTTGTCCTCTTTTTCATTTCTTGACATTACGTCTGATAGATCAAAGAGGGACCTATGTTGGCATCAATTGTTGCCTTAACCTTGCTTCTCCAATCACCATATCATGGAGATCTTCGAATTAAGGCAAAAATAACCATAAAAAAATTTGTTAATTAATGTTTTGGTCAACAAATTTATCGATATTTGTTTATCTCATCCCTGAGAGATATCGCAGCTCTCTTAGATAATTCTGCAAAATCTTTATCTTTTCCAGCATAAATTATGCTACGAGATGAAACTATAATTGCCATCTCTCCATCTTTGTTTGTACCGTGTTTTACAGTTGATTCAACATCTCCACCTTGTGCACCGATGCCTGGAATAAGAATCGGGATGTCTTCACCTAAAATTCCACGAATCATCTTTAGTTCATCTGGATAAGTAGCACCTACCACAGCCCCACAATTTCCATAAGAATTCCAATCTCTGATTTTATTTGCAACTGTTTGATAAAGAGGAATATCCTTTGATTTAATATCCTGAAAATCGCGTGCTGATGAATTTGAAGTTCTACACAAAATAAAGCTACATTTGTCTTTGTATTCTAGAAACGGCTTTACTCCATCAATTCCAAGGTATGGATTAATAGTCACTGCATCAGAATTCAGTGTTTCAAATAAACTTTGGGCATATTTACGAGCAGTGTTGCCCATATCATTGCGTTTTCCATCTAGTATTACAACAATTTCATTTGGAATATAGTTAATTGTTTTTTCTAGCAGATCAAAACCTTCCTTTCCAAGAACTTCATAGAATGCCATATTTAATTTATACGCACAAACCAAATCTTTTGTTGCATCAATAATAGATTTGTTAAATTCAAAATACGGATCTTTACTTGATTCAAATAAAAATCTAGGTATCTTTTCTTTATCGATGTCCAAACCAACACAAAGAAGACTGTTGTTTTTCTGCACAATTTTTGACAGTTTTTCTTTGAAATTCATACGATTCAAAAACCTGGTAATAGCTCATCCCATATAAAAAGATGTCATCCAGTTAGATATTTAATGAAGAAGAGAATACAGCGTGCAAGATGAAGATTATTTATGGCGTATGCTCTTGGGGTCTTGGCCATGCAACACGGTCGCTTCCAGTAATACGGAAGTTAATTGACGAGGATAACGAACTCACAATAATATCAAATGGAAGATCCCTCGAACTTCTCAAAAAAGAACTTGGAGAAAATATAGAATATATCGATATGCCAGACTACCCAATGCTTTTATCAGAAAATTCTAGACAGTTTATGGCAAAAAGTGCGATTTATTGGCCTGTTTTTATCAGAAAAATGCAGAAAGGGTTGCATAGATTGACAAAGATGTTAGAGCATAAACCATGTGACTGCATTATTTCTGATGCCAGGTATGATATCTACAGCAAGAAAATTCCCTCGTTTTTCATCTCACACCAAATGCGCATTATGAATCCGCTTCGTATTAGTATGTTAGAAACAGGAAGTGAAATCTACAATCTCTTCTTTTTTAAACGTTTCCGTAGAGTGATAGTTCCAGATTACAAAGAGGATAATTTATCCGGAGATCTATCACATAATCTTAGAAAACTTGACGAAAACAAAATAGATTATGTCGGTGTACTTTCTGATTTTCAAAAGAAAAATACGAAAAAAGACATCGACTACTTGATCTCAATTTCAGGACCGGAACCACAACGAACGATGCTGGAGGAAAAACTACTCTCACAAGTTGACCAACTAGAAGGAAACATTGTTATCACCCTAGGAAAAACAGAACAAAAAGACAAGTTGAAAAAAGAAAATATCAAAACATGTGCATTTTTACCAAAAGAGCAAAGAGAAGATTTCTTGAACAGATCAAAACTAGTAATCTCGCGTAGCGGATATTCGACAATATTGGATTTGGTAGTAATTGGAACCAAAGCACTGATGACACCTACGCCTGGACAAATTGAACAGGAATACCTGGCCAAATATCATAACAAGAAAGGTACATTTTATTCGGTAAATCAGAATAACATCAATCTGCTAAAGGATGTGAAGAAAGCAAAACAAACAACAGGCATCACCAGAAAATGTGATGTCAAAAAGTCAGTGGAAAATATTCTAGAGATTATTACATCAACCGAACGGAGTCCTTTTCTTTAGAACTATTTTATTAAGGTAAACGATATATATGGAGAGTATATACGGTGAGGAAATGCTGGGTATTCATTCTAAACTCGCCGGTATTGCAAAAAGTTGGATCTTCTGGTTAATATTAGTGACCGGCATCGCAATTATATTGAGGTCATTGCCTGCTTGGACCAATGCTGCATGGGGGAATGATTTTGGCATTTATTATGGTCTTACAAACAGTTTTGTTGAAAGTGGCGAATTAATTAATGATTATGTTGGGTGGGGAAACTCGTATCAATACTTCCCAGTTTTATATACAGTAACAGGCATTGCTCATTGGATTACTGGAATAGATGTTCTTGTAATTATGCCCAAGATCGTACCT
>CAZYFW010000004.1:0-16267 GCA_964646685.1 uncultured Thermoplasmatales archaeon | reverse complement strand
TTTGGCGGTCTAACAATTTTCATTTTTTATTTTATAGTCAGAGAGTTGATTGGCAGCAAAAAAATTGCAATAATTTCGAGTTTGTTACTTGCCGTACTTCCTTTTCACGTCTATCAAACAAGTCATGCAGCACCCTTAACGATGGGGCATTTTTTTATGATGCTATCGATGTATTTCTTCATAAAATCTCGACATAATGTTAAATTCCTTATCCCTTTATTAATATCGACGATGTTGCTAATTATGTCCCACCATCTAACAACATACTTCTACCTCATTTCATTGATATTCATCGTCTTTGTCGAAAATGCAAGTAAAAAGGAATGGGCCCCCTCGATTAAATTAGATATAATGTATATCTTGACAACAAGCGCCCTCATCTTTTCATATTGGGCATCAATAGCAACCCCCGTATATGAAAGGTTTATGAATTTTGGACTGAGGATGGGGGCGCTGAGCGTTGGTGCTAACTTTATGATTGTTTTATTTTATCTCTTGACTTTCTCCATGTTTGGACTTGTTTGGTTGAAAAGAAGATATGATCTCTCTTTCAAAAATATAAAAATACCTTGGAAGTCTCCTATCTTTGAATTTGCTTTAGCAGTGATTCTCTGTTCAACTGTAATGGTCATCTATACATTCATCAATTTACCAGGTACAAATTTTAGTTTCACCCCATTATCAATTATCTATGCCATTCCATTATTGATCATGTTTGGATTTGGTGTTGCAGGATACAGGCGAACTAGATTCATTAAAAACGGATTTTTTATAAGAGGATGGATTTTGGCGATACTAGCTTCATTTGTTTATGGAATTGGGACAAATAGTACAACGATACTGCCTCATAGACATCTTGAATATCTAATGATACCGTTAAGTATCATCTCAGTTTATGGAATAATAGAGATCTTTTCACACATACATTATGAATCTTTATTTAATCTGAGAAAAAGATATGTTCATGTTCAAAAGTCATTGATTAGATTTTCAGGCAAAAAAAGATTCATTCTTGATAGGAAACAGCTAATATATTTGACTTTTATAGTCATAATTATCACAACAAATGCAGCATCCACTTATTCTTTACATTCAGCATTAAATGTAACATATGAAGGAATAAGCGATGAGAATTTTTCAGTTGCCAACTGGCTAAACGAAAATCTGGATAAAAACAATAGTGTTATCGCTTCAGATCATCGTATATCAAGAATTGTAGAGTCGGCAGGATTCAATACCACACTTGATGGTGCTGTATTTATGTGGGAGGCAGAGAACCTAACTGATTATATTGATGAATTATTTGGAATTAATATGACCTGTGGTCTAATCACACATGTAATAATCGATGATATTATGAGAGAGCAGGTGGTAAACCCAGCATTTAAAGAAGCATATTATATGACGAATAATTCCTATAATAAATTCCATAATCAACCATTTGAACTAGTTTACAAAAATGCAACGCTCAACAATCAGATGAAGGAATTACATTGGACGGAAATATATAAGGTAAACTGGACATATGTTGAGCTAGTGACTGTAAATTAAACCAGTAACGAATGTTTTGATACGTATGAACATCGCGGAAATAACCACCTATAAGGAAGGAGGAGTATACACTCACGTCGCGGAACTAGTCAAAAGATTGAAGGCCAACACGATCATTATTAGTGGAAATACAAAAAAATCTGGATATCAAAAAGAAAACGGGCGTTCCTTTTTTCACATACCATGTATTTTTTCACCTTGGACTATCTATTTTATTAATTCTCCAGGGTCCTATACAAAAGTAAAGGCGCTGTTAAAAAAACATAAAATTGAGCTTGTTCATTTTCATAATCCATTATTTACTTTTTCAAATGGTCTGATTATGAAACCTGAACTACCATTGATTATGACTGCTCATTATGTATTGGATCTAAAAGGTAGCAGACTGATTTCAACAATATATAAGATTGTGATTAGAATTGTTACTTGTTATATTTCAAAAAAAGTTGATAAAATTATTTGTGTTAACAAAGGATATATTCCTATTTTTACCAGTTGGGGCATCGATAGAGAAAAACTTGTTTTCATTCCTAATGGAATTGATTTAGAGAAGTTTTCACCAGGAAAATCAAAAATTAAAGAGAAATACAAAAATAGTAAATTAATTGTTTTCTTTGGACGCCTACATTACCAAAAGAATGTAGATCTTTTAATAAGAGGTTTCAAACTTATTGAAGATAAGAGTGCAAAGTTAATTATTATTGGTGATGGTCCTGATGCAGATCGTCTAAGAAAATTGAGTGCCGATGACAAAAATATAATTTTAACTGGACGGGTATCTGACGATGAACTTTTGGATTATTTAAGAGCATCATATATGATGGTTCTTCCATCACGCGGGGAAACGGCAAGTCTAACAATGATGGAAGCAATGGCATGTGAACTTCCAGTAATAGCCTCCGATGTAGGAAATGCGAGCGAAATGTTGGCAGATGGCAGAGGTATTCTTCTTAAAGATTACACTAAAGAAGATATAGCTGAAAAGTGTGACTATCTACTACAACATCCGAAGGTTTCTAAAGAGATGGGTAAGAAAGCACTAAACTTTATCCGCAAGTACTATAGCTTGGAAAACACGTGTAACAAAACAGAAGCACTATACAGGACAGTAATTAAACAACGAAAGGAAACACCACAACAGCAAATCTAATCACTTAAACAAATAGGGGCTTAGCGACGATGCAATGGACGATGGTGATGCAAATACATCGGTTGCAAAATACTGGTACCATCCGCAACTTCTCGAGCAATTTTCCATGTCTATCCTTGCCTGTTTTGCTTTTTCCGTCTTCAAAAAATCCATAAATGACCCTCCTGTAAAATTATAAAGTCGTTTACCGACAGTCCTGCAAGGATAAAAGAGTCCGCCATCAGAATCTATAATGACCGAAGATGTTGAACAACCATGTGGCTTGTTAATATTATCTAAAAATCCTTTTGGAGTTGTTATTGTGTTTGGATATTTCTTCTTTAGTCTGATTATCTCATCTCTGAATTTTGGCGGATCTGGGTAAAAATCATCAGTTCCATCCAAATGACAAGCAGGCATAACCACAGTTCTAGCTCCAACCTCATAAACCCGTTTTACTTTTTCTTCTAATGAACCCATAGTATCTTTTGTTACAACTACCTGAACACAAATCTCTGGTCCATAGTTTTGGAATTCTTCCAATCTGTCGAAAAACTCTAAATTGTCATGTCCTTCATCGATACTTATGTGAAGATAATCGATGTGTTTACCATATTCTTTCATCGGTCGTTTATCCAATAGGTGTCCGTTAGTAGTAAAAAAAAGATAAAATGGTTTTTTGTATGCATATTCGAGAATTTCACCAAGATCTTTTCTCATTAAAGGATCTCCGCCTTCTAAACTAAGAACAGTGATACTAGAGTTGCCAATATTATCCAAAACCTTGAAAACATCTTTTTTAGAGAGATCAGGTGTTTTCTCCATCCATACGTTACAGAAACTGCATCTAAGAGTGCACTTGTGGGTTACCTTGAACGAAGCGTAGAAAGGATAAATAGATTCTTGTGAAACGTAATTTGAAAATGCATATCCCAATGTTTTGAGATATTTACTTACCGGTAGTTTTTTCGCAGAGCTCATGAACAATCGAGCAGGTAATAGTTCATGACACATAAGGCTTTTTATTAAAAATATATATAGATTATTACAAAAATAAGATATAATAAATAATAGATAAAGAGCCTTCAATTATGAAGATAAAAAAGGTTTTTCTAATCCCCCATTTTCATTTTGATTTTGAATGGTGGAAAGAAGAACCACATCATGAAGAGGATGCCGTTATCATTATTGAAAAGGCACTAGAAATGCTGGAAAAACATCCTAATTTTACGTATGTCATTGATCAGATATTGCCTCTCAAATTTTTTCTTGAAAAAAATCCAGACCGTAAACAAGAGATACAAAAATTGTTAGATAATAAAAGACTGGAATTAGTAGGCGGAGGGCTAGTTGCTCCTGACGAAAATTTACCGACAGGTGAAGGGCTGATACGACAGTTCTCTCAAGGGAAGCAATGGTTACAAGAGAACTTTGATTATAACGTTGAGGTTGGCTGGGAGATAGACGAGTTCGGACATCCTGCACAAATTCCGCAAATTTTGTCTCTGCTTGGTTTTAAGTATTTTGTTTTTTCGCGTGGGATGAATCCATATGATAAAGACCATCCAACGTTATTTTGGTGGAAGGATCCACCAATTAAAAATAAGTTGCTTACGTACTGGTTGGCTGCACATTATATATGTGGTGCTCCATCGATTTTATCGTCTAAAATTACAAAAGAGAAATTTTTCAAAGAGATAGAAGCAAGGATACAATATGAAAGAAAAAGATCTCCGGTACCATCTCTGATGTTTCCGCTTGGCGGTGATTTCACTATGCCATTTGAGGATTGGATTGATCTTGTAAATATGTGGAATAAGGAGCATGATATCCAATTAGAATTTTCAATACCGTCAATCTATTTTGGATCAATAGAAAAAAAATCCCTTGCTGAAATCCAAGGTGAATTCAATCCTGTATTCACTGGTTGTTATTCATCTAGAGAGAAATTAAAAAAACGATGTAGGGAGATTCAATATCAACTAACGTTTACTGAGAAACTTTGTACATTATCAACACTACTTGGAAACAAATACCCTGAACAGAAATTTAAAAATGCTTGGTGGGAGGTATTGAAAGGAGATTTTCATGATACAATCTGTGGAACTGGAACAGATCGAGTTTACCGAAAATCTCTTGAACGATATGATAAAGCAGAGTACATGTTGGGTGAATGCGAAAAGCAAGCTGTGACATTCCTTCAAAAGAAGTTGAAAAATGATGTGTTTGTTTTCAGTCCATTGAATTGGGAGAGAGAAGAAGTTGTAGAGACAGATAATGGATATGAAATTGCAAGGGTTCCGGCTCTTGGAATTACACGTTTGAAGATATCAAATAACAAATACGAAACGGTTAAAGTATCGCGAAATAAGTTAGAAAATAAATATGTTAGAGTAGTGTGTAACGAACAAACCGGACTTATAAGTATTTATGACAAGGAAAAGAATGTCGAAGTTATCAGTGGTGCCGGTAACGAGATTATTGTTGAGAATGATGTAGGCAATCTCTGGACAACAACGATTACAGGCAAAAAGCATAGACTTCGTTGTAAAGGTATCGAGATAAAGAAAAATACGCCACACATAGGAAGTATATCCATTAAAGAAGGAAACAAATTCATTGATATTGAAAAGGACATTACCCTTTATTCAAATAAAAAACGAGTGGATTTTAATATCAATATCGATTTTAAAGGGAAGGATAAACGAATTGATGTCTGTTTTCCATTTTCTTTCGATGGAAAATGGCTAGGAGAAGAACCATTCCATGTAGTAAATAAAGAAAATGGAACATGGGCATTTCAAAATGTTGCACTATATTGTGGTAAGAACTACATCACTGGAATTGTAAACAAAGGAATACCGGGGCATTATATCCAAGGAAACAACTGTAGATTGATATTATTTAGAAGTGTATCTTTGTTCTCACCGCAGCTAGCATTATGGTGTATTAAAAATATAGCAAAAATCGTAAAATGTGTACGTAAAACACTCTCACACATTAGAGACAATTTAAATATTGCTGAATTTGCCATGTATCCAATTCATAATCTTCTTCTAAGAGAGTGGGCAACCGGAGGAGATATCGACAGTTTTGGCACTATGAATTTGAAAAGTCATTTACATGCACATCTCCAAATATTCAAAGAAGCTCTTTGCTGGGAAAGAGGAAAGCATCGATTTGAGTATTCTTTACTGCTTGATGTTAAGAATATAGAAGATGGGGTAAAGCAAGGATTGGAAATAAATAATCCACTATGGATTAAGAAGATAAAAGGATCTGGTCATATGACGGAATTTCGTTTGTTTAGAAACGATGTAAAAGGTGTCATTATCTCTGGAATACAGCCCCATAAAAATGGTTTTCTGTTGAGATGTTATGAGGTTGAAGGCAAAGAAAAAAAGGTTGTATTTCCGCTAAATGCCAATATTACTAAGGCGTATAGGCTGGATAGCAATGAAACTTTAAGTGAAATTCCATTAGCAAAAGGTGATTTTTCTTATAAATTTAAACCTGGAGAAATTGTACAGTTTCTCCTTGTTAAATGAGTAATTCTATTTTTTTAAATAACCACAAGAGAAATATAGCATCCTTAAATTTACACCTCTGTGAATAAAGAAGAAAAACCTAAAACAGTTAAACTTTATATTATCATTTCTCTTATATTAAGCATCTCAGCCATTATTTTGATATTGTATTTTACTTTACAAGAGGGGGCGCTACAACAATTAGCAACAACACAAATACGTTACGAATTTTTCCTTTTAGCAGTAATAGCAACCTTTTTGTATTGGGTACTATGGGGATTAAGAATTAAGATATTAAGCAATGCTATCGACAACTCTGTTAAGATTAGTCTCTGGGAAGCAACAAAAATTATTTTTGCAAATCTCTTTTTAGCAAATATTACTCCATCAATGGCAGGAGGGGAGCCAGTAAGAATTTATCTGCTGAACAAAGATGGATTAAGTGTCGGTGAAGCCACTGCAGTAGTACTAGGAGAGCGGTTGATCGATGCCATATTTCTTCTGATGTGCTTTCCCTTTGCCTTTTTTATTCTAAGAAACTATATTCTAAGAAACTACATTGAGATGGGAGCATTACAAGTTGGAGTGATGATAGCAGTAGGAGTTTTCATCTCGGCCATTATCATATTTATCTATGTACTCGTAAAACCTGACAAAACAAAGATTTTTTTGGAGTATATTGGGAAGAAATTGAGTAGATTTTCAAAGGATAAAGATAAAGCAAAGGCAACTATAAAAAAGATTAGTACCGAGGTCGATCATTTCCACGACAGTATGATTTTTTTTGTCTCAAAAGGGAAAGTAGCATTTATCAAAGCAGGATTCGTTACGGTTATTTTCTGGGTAACTGGATGGATGGTTTCCCCTCTCCTTCTAATGGGTTTGGGACTTGAACCTTATATCATAGAGTCGTGTGCTGTACAAGTGTTGTTAATTATTGTTATAATGATGCCCACAACTCCAGGAAGTGCAGGTATTTCTGAATACAGCACTACGGTACTTTATAATCTATTCATTAACTCGCCGCTAATAGGTGTATTTGTTCTCTTGTTCAGATTTCTTTCATATTACTTAGGACTTATTATCGGTGCCATCTTTATGCATAGAATCTTTAAATCGGTCGCATCGTTTTCTATGGACATTATAAAAAAACATGAGTGAGTTTTATAGGGGAAGAATCGTCGTCACATTTTAATAATAGATATGATATTCAGCCTATCCTATGAGACAGACAGAAAAATGCATTTCATGCGGAAAAGGGCTCTTAAAAGAAGGATCTACAACGTTTCCATGCCCAACATGCGATACTGTTGTTGGACGTTGTAGCAACTGCAGAGAACAAAGTGTGAAATACATTTGTCCAAAATGTGGATTTACAGGACCATAAGGAGAAAATAACGATGGGGGAAGTAATAGCTCTTATACGTGTTATGCCTGCTGAAGTTATCAGCGATGATAAACTACAGAAAATGATGGACGACATTAAAGATGCGATTAAACCACCGGCAAAAGTTGGGAACATAGAAGTTAAACCCATAGCTTTTGGTCTGAAAGGACTTAATGTTACAGTTTCAGTACCTGATGACGCGGGTGGATTGGATCCTGTTGTTGAGCTCATTTCTAAAGTAGATAACGTTGACAGTGCAGAAGTAACAGATGTAGGTAGAGTTTAAGCAGCCCTTCCTGGTTTTTTAAGATGTGCTGAAAAGTGTTGGATAGCTTGTTCACCAATTTCTGTAGGGTAATAAATTGGATACGCAGAGTTGGAAGTATCACCATCGACTAATTCTGCCATATACATTTTTTTAATATGCCATTTTACTGTGTGATGATTAAGATATAAAGCATGCGCAATTTCCAAGAGATGTTTTCCAGGGTTATCTTGTAGGTATAGCATAATATCACGAGCGTTTTTGTTTCTCAAAATAGACTCAGCAATGGCTTCTTTTCTTGCCTCTACACCACCCTCTACCAGATAAAAAACCTTCTTTCCACCAATGATCCTGCTTCGGACTAGATTAGTCTGCTCTAATTTTCGCAAATGCCATGCTGCATTACTTGGTTTTAAATCAAGTTCCCGAGCAATCTCCCTAAGATGAGAGCCGGGGTAATTATCAATGTATTCATAGAGACCTTTTCTAACGTCTGTATCTAATACATTCTCAGGTGTAACATATTTGATACCGCCCGCCGTAATAACTGCAATGATTGTTGCTATTGCAGCTATTATTATTGCAATAGAGATACCTATAGTATTAAAATCTGGTTTAACATTTGAAGCAGCGACAGTGGTTTCTACAAAAAAACATAGAGTCAATATACATAGAGCTAAACCTAATAATAACTTCCTAGGATTGTGCATTTTTCATCCCATCTTTTAGCTATTTGCATCCCAATAGCAAAACAATAAATCAACTGTTAACTTAAAAAGTTTACTTATGAGCAAAAAAACCGGTTGTTTTGTTATTATTGTTTTCAATTCTCACAAATCCAAATCGTTCAAATTGTACAATCTCTCCAGTTTTTATTGAAGAAACTGCCTCCTCTGCATACCCTTTTAATTCCTCAAGACTGTTTGGATTGTATTCGTCTTTTTCGAAAAGAAGCCCGGGAACAAAAACACTCATTTTAACAAAGTTTTCAGTTGTCCATTGAATCTTTGCCGAGCCAGGTATTAAATTCTCACCAGCATACTCAGCGACAATCTCTTTGTTTTTCTTTGTTATATTCACATTATACAAGCCTTTTAATCTGAAAATATCTCCAATATTGAGCTTATCAATATCTGCCTTTGGAACAAAGAATGTGTTAGCGGTCTTAACAATCCTACTACCAAGAGTCTTGTCAGTTGGATGCAATGGCATAGATTTCTTTTGTTTCGGAGCGTTTTTGACAACCAGTTTCATTGGAGAATTTACAAAGAAATATCTTTTAGTAATAGGGTCAATTATTTTTCTATTGAATGCCTCTACTAAACTAAACGTGACTGTTGATTCGACTTTTGAAATCCCTTGAGAAAAAACAAATTGTTTTATGGCTTCAGGCAAAATACCTCTTTTCTCTAATCCTCTTAGTGTGGGCAGTCTAATATCATCATATCCAGAAACCATTCCTTTTTCAATTAACGGCTTTATTTTACGTTTGGAAACAGGCATCCCTTCTATTGAAAGACGGGCAAATTCCATAAGATGTGGTTTTCTCAATTTAAGGAGATCGAGAAGTCTAAAATAACATTCATCGCGGAGCTCATATTCTTTGGTCCTAAAAGGATGTGTAACGCCACTAATACTGTCTTCAATGGCACCAGCGAAATCATATGTTGGCCATACTCGATATTTATCACCTTGTAAAGGATGGGGTTTATCAATTATTCTAAATAATGTTGGATCACGCATTGCAGTATTTGAACATGTCATGTCTCCGTGTAATCTAAGAACTGCACCATCAAATGAAGAAGAAAGCATATCCTTCCAAAGATCCATGCTGTCTCCACAAGCATTGCCACAGCAACCGCATTCTTCTCCATGAAAACGTCCATGTTTTATATCCTCAGGTTTACACACGCAAACATATGCATCCCCCTGTTCAATCAACTGTTCTGCCAGCTTATAGTGTTTCTGAAGATTGCTTGACGTACAATACTCTTCATCCCATTCAACACCAAGCCATTGCAGATCCTCTTTTTGTGCATCGTAAAACTCAAGCTGTGCATTCTCGGGGTTGGTGTCGTCAAACCTTAAGATAAACTTTCCGTCGTACATTTTTGCATATTCGTAATCAACAATAGCAGCCTTCGCATGTCCAATGTGTAAATATCCGTTAGGTTCAGGAGGAAAACGCGTGACAACCTTTCCTTGCTCTGCATCAGGGAGATCAGGCAAAGAAAAATCTCGCTCTTTCTTTTCTTTTTTAAGTAATTCTGGAGCAAGTTTTTCTAACTCAGCAATTTGTTTTTCTAAGGAGAGAGTGTTAATCTTTTTTACAACTGTACTAACAACAGGAACAACGTCCTTTGGAGATACTTCTTTTTGTAATGCTGCAATAACTCTACCAATTACTGCTTTGCTATCTGCCTTTCCTTCAAACTGAATTGCATTTTGTAATGCATAAATCCTTGCCGTTTGGTGTATTTTATCTTTTGACATTTCACCTACTTCTTTCTTTTTATTGAATAATCTACAAGTTCAAGAAGAACAGCTTTTGCATCTGAATCTTTCAAAACATCAAGTGCTTTTTTTGCCTTTGTGCAATAGTTCAATGCTGTCTGCTTTGCATATTCCACCGATTTTGTCTTTTCAAATATATCATACACTTGTTTAACATCCTGTTCAGTTGCATGATGATTTCCAAATATTTTTTCCAAAGTTTTTTTGTCACCACCAACAGCATTATTGAATGAATGAACAGCAATGAGCGTCTTTTTCCCATTTCTAATATCATTTCCGATGTCTTTTCCCAGTGTCTTCTCATCACTACTAATATCTAGATAATCATCCCATATTTGAAATGCTAAACCTAACGAAGTCCCATATTCTTTGAGTGCATTAATTTCTTCTTTTGTTCCACCGCATGCAATAGCTGCACCTTCAGCAGAAAGCATAAACAATACAGCAGTCTTTTTTCGTATCATTTCAAGATATTCTCTTTCTGCAATTATTTTTCTTTGCTCAAATTCTATGTCAAGCTGTTGACCTTCACATATTTCTTCAATACATTTGATAAGATTCTGATCTAAAATTTTGAAGGTGGAAGGATTTATAGGAAGATCGTGCATGACCTCGAAGGATTTAGCAAAAAGAAGATCTCCAGCCATAATAGCCGTTGGTTCTCCAAATTTTATATGAACCGCTGGCAGATTTCTTCTTAGTTTAGATTTGTCCATGATATCATCGTGTACAAGCGTAAAATTATGAAGAAGTTCTACAGATGCAGCTAATGGCATCATCTTTTTTGCATTACTTAATATGGCCTCACAAGAAAGCATGGAGATGCACGGTCGCAATCTTTTCCCGCCAGCTAATGGAAGATGTCGAGCGGCATCATAAAGCGTTTTAGGTGCCCCATTCTTCAAATATTGCTCTAATTCTTTATTGAAAATATCAACTCGTTTTGACAATTCCCGTTTCAAATCCATAAATCTACACCAACATCGTTCATCTTTGAAACCGTATCTGCTCCTACTAAAAACATGGCGGCTCGTAATTCTTTAATAATAGCATCAACCTCAAAAATTGTTTCGTCTTTGCCTTTAGTTGCCGATTCAAGAAGGGCATGTGCAACTCCTGCACAATTTGCACCCAGTGCCAGCGCCTTTGCTGCATCAAGACCATTTCGAATGCCACCAGTTGCAATTATAGGGATTTTCCAATCTGTTGCATCTCCAACTTCAAGAATGGAAGTTGGTGTTGGAATACCCCAGTTCCAAAATGTTTTACCACCACGTTCATGAAGTGAATCTTTGATCATGAATGATCGATAATGTTCTATTGCAGCAAAAGATGTACCACCTGCACCACCGACGTCAATTCCAGCAACCTTTGTTTTTGAAAGTCTTTCAGCAACATCATGGGAGATGCCGGCACCGGATTCTTTAATAACTACAGGAATATCAAGATCCTCGGCAAGATTTTTTATTGCATCAAAACAACCCTTAGCATGTGCCTCACCTTCAGGTTGCGTTACTTCTTGTAAAAAATTTAAGCAAACAATAAAAACATCGGCATCAACCATGTCAATCATTTGCCGTGCATTCTCTAATGTTTTTTTAGGGCCCCATAAAACTATTTGAGAAGCGCCAATATTGGCAAAACGCAATGGAATATTGTAGTCTTTGACAACACCATATGTATCTTTTAATGATGGATTTTCTAATGCCGATCGTTGAGAACCTACCCCCATACCAATCTGAAATTTCTCTGCAGCAATAGCAAGGTTTTCATTTATTATTTTGGCTTTTTTATACCCGCCAGTCATACCTGCGATAATCAACGGTACCTTCATTTTTTTTCCAAATAATTCTGTAGAAAGATCGATCTCCTCTTTGTTAATCTCGGGTAATGCATTATGAATGAGTTGTACGTCATCCCAACAATTATGATCGGCTGCTACATTTTTCTCTAATGAAATTCTTACATGTTCATCTTTTCTGCTTTCAATTTGATTCATTTCTTACCCCCATGAACAGTGGTACATATCGCATCCTTTCCAACAAGTATATTGTATAATCTATTTGGTTTATTACCATTTAGTAACACGGTGTCAACACCAAGATGGGCAATATGTTTTATCGTATCAATCTTACCTTTCATACCTCCAGTAACATCAGCATGGTCATCTATTGTTGTGGAAAGTGTTTCTAATTCTTTTGATGTCATCGAGTCTATTAATTTTCCCTTTGAGTATTTTTTTGGGTTTGATGTATAAAGACCGTCCTCATCTATGACAAATATAACTTTTTCTGGTTTGAATTGTTCTGCAAGCATCTGCACCAAAAGATCGCCAGAACAAATTGAAAAACGAATTTGTTTATCTAATACTACATCACCGAAGGTAATTGGAGTAAATCCACAATCTAGATATTCTTTGAAGATTGTATAGTTCATAGCTACTGGTTTGTGGTTCTCAAGTTTTAGTATGGAGTGCGGAGAAACAGCAACAGCTTCAATATCATGGTCATGCAATGACTTGAGGACGAGCGAGTTTAGTTGTTGAACCATGGCATGTGTAATGGAAAATCCTTGAAGTTGATCGTCGGTTTTGTATCCTTCGTTCAATTTGTATTGCTTTGCCAGAACATGTCCAAATGATCCTGCGCCATGAACCAAAATAAGCTGTTGACCTGCTTTTTTAATCTCCTCAGACAAACTATTCATGATCTCTTGTTTAAAGCAACATTGTTTTGCCTTGTCAGTAATGACACTTCCACCTAGTTTTACGATAAACATAATCTGCCAAATCAACTATGCTCTAAAAAGGATTTTCATAAAAACTCTACATTATGCAATAAAAAGAGAGAAAAAGAAGATTAGTTTGATTTATTTCTTCTTTTTTCTACCTATTACCACCAGAGTAATCACCAGGATGATGTATTTTATTTTCCTACGGTCATCATTGTTTTATCTTTGTTTTGCTCATGAATCAACCAAAGAGCAATGGGCATTCCATTCTGTGGGTCTTGCATAACAGTTTTTGTCCAATCTGATAAATCGTCTTCAGAGTGGTTACTGCAACAATCTTCACACAAAAAATGTTCGTCATTAAATACTAATCCAGATAAGTTTTCATTCAATGATATCCTACGGCTGCAGAGGGCGCATGTCTTTTCAGTCGTTTTAACACCACCATATTAAATTTTCTTGCTATTCTATATTTCTAACCAGCTTATAAATACAACTACCCATTTGAAATAATAAATTTATGAAACAATTTATAAAAGAGATGTAATTACATGGAGTGATGGATTGAGAAAGGATGGAGACAGCATCTACTGAGAATATAGCCAGAGGAGAGGCTATTGCTGCTTTAGGCGGTAAACCAAAAATTGCCTATTTCTCAATGGAAATAGGAATTGACGAGCGTATACCTACCTACAGTGGCGGTCTTGGCATCCTAGCAGGCGATACTATTAAATCATGTGCCGATCTCAATATCCCTGTTGTAGGCATTACGTTACTATCTGAACATGGTTACTTCTATCAAAAAATAGACGGAAATGGTAACCAAGTTGAACTGCCAATAAATTTTTCTGTCCCTGAGCTTCTTAACTTACTTCCCAGTAAAACAAGTGTACAAATAGAAGATAGAACAGTTAATATTCGTAGTTGGCATTATCTAGTCAAAGGAGTTAGTGGATATATCGTTCCTGTCTTTTTCCTCGATACAAATATTGAAGAAAATAGCAATCAGGATAGGGAAATTACAAAACATCTGTACGGTGGCGATAATAAGTATCGTCTTTCACAAGAAATTGTTCTTGGCATTGGAGGCGTTCGTGCGTTACAGGCATTTGGATATACTACGATTGACAAGTATCACATGAATGAAGGACATGCAGCTCTTGGTACTCTTGAACTTTATCGTCAATTAAAGGACATTGAAAAGGTCCGAGAGCAATGCGTTTTTACAACACACACCCCAGTTGCTGCAGGTCATGACCAGTTTGATCTTTCTTTTGCCAAACCCATGCTCGGGAACATATTGCCCGAATCTATTTTAGATGCCGTTACCTTTGAAAACAAGTTAAATATGACAAGACTTGCGCTCTTTTTCAGCCACTACGTTAATGGAGTGGCTAAAAAACATAGAGAGATTTCACAGGAAATGTTTCCAGGCTATTCCATAGATTCTATTACAAACGGCGTTCATTCGCCCACTTGGGCTTCAGAGCCATTTCAACAAATATTTGATAAACATATGCCAGGATGGCGTTCCGACCCATATATTCTTAGAGCTACGTTTAGCGTAGACAAATGTGAGGTATGGGATGCACACATGGCGTCGAAAAAAAAACTTATTGATTTTGTTAATAAACAATATAACGCTGATATGAATTATGATGATTTCACGATAGGTTTTGCTAGGAGACAAACTGCATATAAACGACCAGATCTATTGATATCCGACTCAGATAGACTGATGAACATCGCTGAAAAAGCTGGTCCGATACAAATAATCTATGCTGGAAAAGCCCATCCAAAAGACGAATCTGGTAAGAATGCTATAAAAAAGATTTTTGAAGTCATGAAGACCATCAACGGCAAAGTAAAAATTGCTTTCATTCAGAACTACGACATGTCCATCGGAAAAATGATGACTGCGGGAGTAGATCTCTGGCTAAACACGCCACGTCGACCCAAAGAAGCTTCAGGAACATCGGGGATGAAGGCAGCCCATAATGGTGTACCACAGTTCAGTACACTCGATGGTTGGTGGCTTGAAGGATGTGTAGAAAACATTACAGGATGGGCAATAGGACCAGAAAAAACAGAGGAAAAAGAATCTGATGATAAAATCGATAGATATGACTTATATGACAAACTCGAAAATTGGATTATACCCAAATTCTACAACGATAGAGATAACTGGATTAGAACGATGAGAAGTTGCATCGCAATAAATGCATCATTTTTCAATACAAGCAGAATGATTCAACAGTATGTGTTAAATGCGTATTTCATGTAGCAATGTTTTTTCATATGAGGGGCGAATTTCTTCAATATCCTCTACCCAAGCACGAAGTATTTCTGCAACACTCCAAGCCTGTGTTATACATCCTCTTGGGGCATAAACAGGATCTCCATCAAAGATTTCATGGATAGAACCATCCCATTGTTTACCAAACACGTTAAACATTGGTTTTAGAAATATTTCATAAGCATATGTTCGCCATTTCTTTTCATGGTCTTTGGTTTTAACAAATGCTTTGATAAATGGTCCTAAAAGCCATGGCCAAACAACACCATTATGATAGGAAAGATCCCGATGATATTCTCCCATATAGTTTCCTTTATATCTTGAATCTTCTGGGGATAAGGTTCGTAAGCCAAAAATAGTAATTAATTTGTCTTTGACATCTTTGACAATTTGTTCCTGCATCTGTTCATGTATCATCGGGAAGTCGAGAGATGCAAGAAATATTTGGTTTGGCCTTACTGACAAATCTTCAGTATCAATCACATCGTATTGCTGATCGAATTGTCTGTTAAAGCTTTCTTTAACGTGTTCTGCTAAATCCCAATAGTAATCGTTTTTGTCAGTGAGCTGTGAAAGATTGCTCATAATTCTAAGTGCATTGTACCAAAGTGCTTGAATTTCCACCGCTTTTCGATCCCTTGGTGTTGGATAGTAGTCGCCTAGTTTTACATCCATCCATGTTAGTCCGGGCCCATGATCGATGAGAAAATCACTATCCATATGGATGTCATAATCAGTCCCGTTTTTGTATCCGTTAATAATAGATTCTAAAGTCCCCCATATACAATCGAGAAATGCCTCATCATTAGTGTATTTCAAATATTGATAAACTCTATCCACAAACCACAGTGAGGCATCAACGGTATTG
>CAZYFW010000003.1:0-26816 GCA_964646685.1 uncultured Thermoplasmatales archaeon | reverse complement strand
TTCTCTTATGTGATAACCACTGATGCTAATTGTATTCCAACGAGGAACCTCTTTAAACCCATACTCAAATGTATCAACTATCAAACGCATAGATGGCTCTGGAGGAAAAATCCATGATTTCTGAGCAATATACTCCTTTAAAATATCATTCTGAATTGTTCCACCAATCACGCCTTTACTAATACCACGATTTTCGGCATTGGCAATATAAAACGCCCAAACAATTGCAGCAGGACCATTAATAGTCATAGAAGTTGTTACTCTATCTATCGGAATATCACTAAATAAAATCTCCATATCTTTCAGAGAAGAAATAGCAACACCACACTTACCAAATTCACCACGAGCAAGAGAATGATCGGTATCATATCCATACAACGTAGGGTAGTCAAAGGCAACGCTTAAACCAGTCTCGCCGTGATCCAACAAATACTTGTAACGCTTATTAGTTTCTTCAGCACTTCCAAAACCAGAGAACTGACGCATTGTCCATAACTGGCCACGATGCATAGTTGGATAAACACCACGAAGGAACGGATACTTTCCTGGAAAACCCATATCTTTATCATAATCAAGATGTGCAATGTCTTCAGGAGTATAGAGGCTCTTTATCTGAATAGCTGACAAATTTTCAAATTTTTTCTTACGTTCAGGGCAATTTTTAACTGCTTTTGAATGATAATTCTTCTCCCAATCAACTCTCTTATCTTTGATTTTGTTCAACCCTTTTTTTTCGTACATGAAAGAGCCCTCCTCTAGTAATCAACACCTTTTCGTGCTTGTACGCCATTTTGATACGGATGTTTTATCTCCAACATTTCTGTAACAAGATCTGCTATTTTAACCAACTCAGGATGAGCATATCTACCCGTCAATATCAGCTCAAGTTTTTCTGGTTTTTCTTCAATTAGATTCAGTAAATCATCAAGAGGTACGAGATTATAATCAATAGCAACATTTATCTCGTCAAGGATTACCATATCGTATTTTCCATTTTTTATGATCTCTCGAGCTTTAGCAAAACCTTTTTGTGCCAGATCAATATCAACCTTTTCAGGATTTTCTTTTGATACAAACTCATCTCGACCGTGTTGCGATATAGTAAAATTGGGTATCTTTTCAATAGCATCTAATTCGCTGTATCTTCTCCCTTTCATAAACTGAATCATGTGAACTTTGAGACCTGCACCGGCAGCTCTCAAACCCAGACCCAGAGCAGCAGTTGTTTTACCTTTTCCAGGTCCAGTATAAATATGAATATATCCTTTTTCCAATGACATCGCGATTTTCCTTATCTTGTAACGTTATTATATGTCTTTCTTTACATTTTTCTTAATTTGCATTTAAGTAAGAAAAGTTAAAAAGTTTAGGTACAAGATTTAAACCATTAAATAAACAAATAAAAAAAGGAGAAGTGTCAGTCATTTATCTGGTATTCAGTATCCCCCTGTACTATTTGAAAAAACAATGGCGTTGAGGACTGTTGACTGTTTATTCGAATATTCTGTTTTACTGGTATTGCAGCTTTTAATGTTCCCCACCCACTTTTTGCACCATGAATGTCTTGTGCTCTAGCTTGTACAGTAATAAATCCTGTTTTGTCCCAAGAATGACTGACCGTAACCTCATCACCAGATGCATAGGGGCCAAACCACCCAGTGGTATCTCCACCGCTCCAACTAACAAAATAATAGACATCATCTCCATTGGGATCGGTCGTAACTACCGTATACTCGTAACTCCTTCCCTTCAACACAAATGTCGGACCAGTGATTGTTGGTGTTTCAGGAGGATCAGTAACAGCAATCGTCATGGTATGGGGATCCGACCATCCGCTTTGTACACCGTGATCATCTTTTGCTTTCACACGGACCTCAAACACTCCTAGTGCCATCCACGTATTTGTTCCTTCGGCCGTTTGCCCTGATGCATAAGGCCCAAGCCAGTCGCTATAATTGCCATCGCCCCAGTCAAAGAGATAGTACAGAGATCCACCCTCAGGGTCCGTTGATGAAGTTGTAAAGGTATAGGGGTTATCAATCACACCCACGTCAGGTCCATTTGGCTGGGTCGGAGTTGCTGGTGGCTCACTTGGGTCACTACTCCATATTTTGACCGAAGGGTCGCCAAGCACATTATAACATTCAAAATAATATCGAGAGCGGCCACCACCACTGTAATACTGATACAAGTCGTATAATGCCATATCAGTCATGCCACCAATCCGCTCTAAGCCATCATCCCACCATGATGAAAACATCGCTTTCTCCAGTATATCGTCTTCATCCCAATACGTGCTTGCAGAAGCACCCCAGAAGGCAAGACCTGCTTTATCTTCTGCACGGAGCCATGTTTCACCAAAACATTCACTGTATTCAAAATCTCCCGTGATACACGCATGGCTACAGACAAACGGATACATGTTTTCGTTGTTGAGGTTGTTAACATCATTTTGGGAAAATGGCGGTCCGTCTGCCCATGAGGTGGTACTGCCATGGCCAGAGTAAACGGCAAGGCTGCGTCCATCATTGAGAGCATCACGGACATCTTGTGTGGTTGCTCCATAGGTGACTTGATAGAGTCTATCGCAAATGTAGTCGTTGGGAAGAAGATAGTTTTCGATGACATAATTATGGGTTCCTTCTGATACCTGATAGTTGTCAACTGATGCCATAAATGCGGCTTTCTTAATCCAATCACTTGAAGGAAACGAGCCCGACTCATAATAGATGGTTTTATCGACCATTGCAGTAACATCGGCTTCATCTCCTGCAGAAAATCTCCCGATAAAGATATCAGGGAAATAATCGCCCGTGTTTATCGTAACATAATAAAGATCAGCAGCCGAATAGCTTGATTGTCCATTATACGTAGGGATGTTGGGGACGTCACCTACAAGCAGAACATACGCGGGCGGCGTAGGCCAGGTGTTGTAGGCAGTTTCGATGTAATAGTAGATGTTTTCTTTTGTTGGTCCACCAGGAATTTGTGATGTTTTTACAACGGTTACCTCAAATCCTTTGCTTTCTTTCCAAGTAACAAACGGTTGAATCTCTTCATAAAACGCATCGTACACAACAATCAGATATCCTTCTTGATCCCGCATCTCCCCACCAGCATCGATGTCATATGTGCCATGATTGAGGAGTGCTACATCAAATAACGGCTCAAAGGATGGGGCGGCATATCGTGCAATACGATCGGTTGTCGTCTGCATATCACTTCCAGTTAAATGGAGAGTGATATCACATGTCGTCATGAGGCGCAATTCACCGGTAGCAGGGCTATACTGAAGTGGTGAAAGTTCTAGCAGAGCAACATGCCGACCACGAAGTTCTCCTGCATCAGTGATACTGGCAATTGTTTCTGGTGCAAACGCATGTTGTTTGTAGTACTCATGATTTAACGAAAACGGTACCGTTGCTCCAGGGATTTTGAGAATCGATGATTGCAAAGGAACAACATGGGTCGGAAGACCCAATTGTTCAAGAGACGTTTCTTTCCATGAAATTGACTCGATAGAAAGTTTCGGAACAGCACCTTGAGGCATTTCAATCAGTCTGGTAATCGTGGGTAATCGTGCGTCACCAATTGCCGTAGTAGCTCCTTCGTCTGCAAGTTCCATTCTTGCAAAGACCTCTTCATCCAGTTTGACAGAAGAATATTCAAACCTAGGAACGCGAACTGAAATATCTATTTGTAACTCGTCGGCATATGTTATTTCGACCGTTTGCATTGGCGTAGGTGTTACTTGCTTTTCTTTGAGAAAACTCATTCCAGTAACTGGAAATATCATAACAGTCATCAGGAAAACAACAGCGCCAATAACAATTAGTGTCTTTTTATCTCTCAACATTGTAAAAACCCCGTATGTCGTTGGTCATTAACACTTGTTAAATACATATACTTTTCGTGCTAACCACAATATGAAAAAATATCTAGCTTGTATTTATGATAAATAAACTCTTACTTGAGATTCTCGTGTTCAAATTTCTTAGTAAACAAAACATCGCGATAACCTAAAAAATTATTTCTCAAATCGGAAATTGGGCTAAATCTCTGAAGTTTTTTAATCCAAGAATAAACCGTGGTTTTACTAGAACGATTCTTTTATCTTCAGAATTACTATTTAGATTCGAACGCAAATAAAGATGTAAATCACATTTTTTCATCAGTATTATATACTATTACTTAAAGAAAAAAATAAGATTATAAAGCAATAATATATTCAATATTTAGGAATGGGACCATAATGAAAGAAGAAGACCAAAAAGCATTTCTAGATGACTTCAAAAAGGCAGATGTAACAAAGAAACTTGACATGTGGTATTATGCCTTAGATCAAGAAGCATTATGGGAAGAAGTAATAGCAGAGTTGTCAAATATTGCAACTATGGAACAAATAAAAGCTGGGAAACCAATAGCGCGAAGTGAGGAATGAATCAATGGATGAAAATGATAAAAAAGAATTTGTGCAAGATTTTAAAAAAAGCGATGGGACAAAGCGACTTGATTTGTGGGATTATGCATTAGAGCAGCAAGTTGTATGGGAAAATATCATCACTGAAATGCAAAATATTGCAAGAGAGCAAGGCGTTGCTAAAGAATTAGAGAAGATGATGGACGAAGACATGAAGAATATAGACAAAGAATAGTGCAAATTTTTCCTTTAATTTTATTGAAATTAACTTCATTTTTGACGTATATTTCTACCGTAACCTTTATGTTTACTAATTTTATTCCCAGCCCCATGCAATTAGAATTAAATGAACAACAAAAAATGATACGAAAAATGGTGAGAGAATTTGCAGAGAAAGAAGTGGCACCGATTGCTGCAGAACTAGACAAAAAGGCAGAATTTCCGACTAAAACTCTTGAAAAGATGGCTAAACTCGGTCTTTTAGGAATCGTCATTCCAACTGAATATGGAGGGGCAGGATTAGATACAATCTCATACGCGACTGTCATTGAAGAAATCTCAAGAAAATGCGCATCAACAGGAGTAATAACCTCCGTCCATAATTCTCTTGTTGCGTACCCCATAATGAAATATGGTACAGAAGAACAAAAAAAGAAATATCTTCCAATTCTTGCCAAAGGCGAGAAAATCGGTGCATTTGCAGGAACTGAACCAAACGCTGGTTCTGATCTTGGGGCGATGCAAACAACAGCTGTTCTTAAAGGAGATAAATACATTATCAATGGAGATAAAACATTTATAACAAGTGGCCCAAAAGCTGGTGTTATAATTGTTTTTGCAGTTACCGACAAAAATGCAGGGACAAAGGGCATTAGTACATTTATCGTCGAAAATACTATGAAAGGGTTCAAGGTAGGTAGTATTTTTGATAAGATGGGCATTAATGCAAATTTGGTATCCGAATTGATCTTTGAAAATATGGATGTGCCTAAAGAAAACCTTCTGGGAAAAGAAGGTGATGGGTTCAAGATTGCATTAAGTACCCTTGATGGCGGGAGAATTGGTATCGCTTCACAAGCCGTTGGAATTGCACAAGCTTGTTTAGATGAAAGTATTGAATATTCAAAACAAAGACAACAATTTGGCAGACCAATTGCAAAATTCCAAGCAATACAATGGATGATTGCAGACATGGCTACTAGGATTGAAGCATCTCGATATTTGGTTTATAATGCAGCATATGCAAAAGATAAAGGTGGGCGTTTTTCCAAGGAAGCAGCAATGGCAAAACTCTTTGCTTCAGAAACTGCAATGGAAGCTGCAATTAAGGCTGTTCAGATACATGGCGGATATGGCTACACAAAGGAATATACAGTTGAGCGTTTGTTCAGAGACGCAAAAATCACTGAGATATACGAAGGTACGTCTGAAGTGCAAAAAATGGTTATTGCAGGCAGTCTACTTCGATAATAGTTCCTTAAGGTGATAAAATATGGGGGATTTCGATTACGAAAAAGAGTATAAGAGTTGGAAGTGGAACATTCCAGAAGATTACAATATTGGTATTGATGTTGTTGATAAACATACGAAAACCAATAAGAAAAACAAAGTAGCCTTGTATTGGGAGAACGAAGAAGAAGAAACAGATAAATTTACATTCTTGGAGATGAAAAATCTCACCAATAAGTTTGGCAATGCCTTGAGAAATCTTGGTTTTAAAAAGGGAGATAGATTCCTCATAAGACTTCCAAATCTTCCTGAATTTCAGATATCATTTCTTGGTGGAGTAAAAATTGGTGCAGTACCGATTCCCTCAAGCGTGATGTTCAGAGCTCATGAGATAGAATATCGAGTTAACGACAGTAGCTCTAAAGCAGTAATAACTACCTCAAAGTATGTCAAGGCAGTAAATGAAATCAAGGAAAAATGTCCAACGTTAAAACATATCATCATTGTAGATGATGCATATGATGATCAGCTAGATTATCATGATTTAATGAAAGAGTCTTCTAGGAATCTAGAAATTGAACCTACGACTAGTAAAGATATGGCTTTCTTCTGTTATACGTCTGGTACAACAGGCAATCCAAAGGGTGCTGTACATTTACATCATTGGGTTCCAGGTAATGATCCTAGCGTTCTTTTCTGGCAACAAGCAAATGATGATGATTTGTTAGCCCATACTGGCGATCTTAACTGGATTTTTCCCCTTGGAAATGGTTTTCTTTACCCTTGGCGACATGGTTTTTCAACGTTTATTTACGATGGGAGATTTAACCCTGAACGTTGGTTTGAATTATTAGAAAAATACAAGATTACTAATCTCGCATCTGTTCCAACTGCATATCGCATGTTTGTTGCAGTAAAAGAAGCTGAGAAGAAATATGATCTCTCAGCTCTCAAGCATTGTATTTCTGCTGGTGAACCTTTGAACCCAGAGGTTATCAAACAGTGGAAACACAGATTTGGCCTAGACATATATGATGGCATTGGTATGACCGAAATTATGGTTTATCTTTCCAATTTTGAAGGTATGAAAATCAAGCCGGGTTCTTGCGGCAAACCTCAACCAGGAAAAATATGTACCATTGTCGACCATGATGGAAATCCTGTTCCAAGAGGTGAGACGGGTATTCTTGCTGTGAAGCAGAATGATCCTGGACTCTTTAAAAAATATTGGAATAAATCTGATAAAACTAACAAGAGTTTCAAAAATGGCTGGTTCCTCACTGGAGATGTCCTATATCAAGACGAGGATGGACACTATTGGTTTAGTGGACGTGATGATGATCTTATAATGGCAGCAGGGTACCGTATTTCACCTTTCGAAGTTGAATCTGCCATTATCTCCCATCCTGATGTATTAGAATGTGCAGTTGTTGCCAGTCCAGATAAGATGAGGGGTGTAATTGTTAAAGCATTCATTATCCTTCATGATAAAACTCGGGCATCTGATAAGCTTGTGAATGATATCCAGCAGCACACCAAGATGGTTGCTGCTCCATATAAGTATCCTCGAGAGATTGAATTTGTTGAGGAGCTTCCTAAAACACAGAGTGGTAAAATAAAGAGGAAAGAATTAAGAGAATTAGAAAAAGAAAGAAAAGGATTGTAGGAGGAATAAGATAGCTATGAAAATAATTGTTTGTGCAAAACAGGTTGTTGATGTATCTGAAATGAAGGTTGATCCTAGTACAAAGAAACCAATATTGCAGGGTGTGCCTCAAAAGATAAGCGACATTGACAAAAATGCAATGGAAGAAGCAATAAAAATTAAAGATAAACAAGGTGGAAAAATAACCGTTGTAACAGTTGGGCCTGTTGATGCAAAAGAACGAATTAAAGAACTTCTTGCAATGGGTGCAGATGAAGGAATATTAATCTCACCACCAGATAAACACGACTATCGTGTTGTATCGAGTCTTCTAGCAGGAGCAATGAAGAAGATAGGTGAATACGATATCATTTTGTGTGGAGAGGCATCTATTGATTTGTTTTCTGGACAGATTGGCCCTCAGTTGGCAGGATTACTGAATATACCACAGATTACATATGCTCAAAGTGTCAACGCAGAAAAAGATAAGGTTGTTGCTGAGCGGAACATGGGCGATAAAGCTGTGACAACCGAATCAACTTATCCTGTACTTATTACAGTGACTAAAGAAATCAACGAGCCACGTTTACCAAGCCTTATGCAAATTCTTGGCGCAGCTAACAAACCAATTAACGATTGGAGTGCAGATTCGCTCACAGATAAGATAACTCCCAAAGTTGAAACTATTGAATTGAAAGGTGTTTCCATGGAACGAAAAAACATTGTCTATCAAAATGATTTAGATGAATCGGTGAATAAACTGGTTGAAAGTCTTGCTAAAGAAGGAGTGTTGAGGTGATCAAAAATGGTACTTGTATACTCTGATGATAAAAAAATTACTCTAGAGCTACTATCAAAAGGTAGTGAACTTGCAAAAGAACTTGGCAAAAAACAGACAGCAGTTATTATTGGAAAAACTGATGATGCATTGGCAAAGGAATACATTGCACATGGAGCTGACAAAGTATTTGTTGCTGAGACCGACTTGGATTCATTCAAGGCAGAAGAATATGCTGGATTTCTTAAAAATGTAATAAGAGAGACGGGTGCTGAAACTATTTTAATTGGTTCTAATAAAAACGGAAAAGAACTTGCATCTCGCCTGGCAGCCAAGTTAGATGCTGGCTGTGTAACTGATTGTACCAGTCTTTACTTGAAAGATAAAAAATTGACTGTAGAACGTGTAGTATACAGTGGGAATGCTATTGCTGTAGAACAATTTACTAGTAAACCAAATATTGCTACTATTCCATCAAAGGTTTTTGATCCTTTACCGAAAGATGATAAACGCACTGGCAATATTGTCAAAAAGAAGTTTGGCATGGAAAAATCAGCATCCAAAATAGTAAAAATCCAGGAGATGAAAACAGAAGGAGTTAGTGTTGAGGATGCGAAAATTATTGTGTCTTGCGGTCGCGGATTCAAGGACAAAGGTGACATAAAACTTGTCAATGAACTAGCAGATGTTTTGAATGGCAAAACCGTAGGCTGTAGTCGTCCACTTGCCGCAGATCTCAAATGGATGTCAGAGGATCATTGGATTGGTCTTTCTGGTCATAAAGTGAAGCCTAAACTCTATATTGCCGCTGGCATTTCTGGCCAGATACAACACATAGCAGGTATGCGCGATTCTGGTATTATTGTTGCTATAAATAAAGATCCGGAAGCTTTGATTTTCAAATCTGCCGACTATGGAATTGTCGGTGACTTGTACGACGTTCTTCCGAAATTGACCGATGCCATTAAGACAAAGATGGGATAATCTCAAATTATACCCCATCTTTTACCATATAATATACAAAGTTGATATAGATGAGTAGAGAGAAGGATAGGAAAATCATTGCCGATATTCCAGAGGATAAAATAGCTGATTTTATTTTTCTGCATTTGCGAGATCTTTGGGCTGTTGATGGACTTTATTATCTAGGGATTGAGGAAAAAGCTGGTACTGAAGCAGCTACGGAAATAGATAGAAAAGTCTGGGAAGTCATGGGAAAAATTGAAGCGAGAAAGCTCAAAATTTTATTAGAAATTAAAAATAATAACATCCCTTCAATGATAAAAGCTTTGCAACATTCTGGTTGGGCATTGGATCTTGAAGATAAAGAAATCATTGTTGAAGATGATCATGCGATTGTTAGAAATGTCGCTTGTCGTGTTCAAAACACTCGGATGAAAAAAGGCCTTTGCGAGTTTGGTTGCAAACCGGTTCGATGGGGTTTTTTGAAAGCATTTGCAAAGGAATTCAATCCTAACATCATTGTGAACTGCAATGTGTGTCCACCTGATAAACATCCTGATGACTTATGGTGTGAATGGGAATTCACACTGAAGGGGAATAAATTATGAAGACGTCTAAAGAATATAAATTAAGTCTCAAAAAAATGAGACCTAACGTTTACAAATTTGGCGAGTTAATAAAAGATGTTACAACGCATCCTGCTACAAAAAGAACAATAGAAGGACACGCCCAGATTTTTGACGCCGCTCAGAAACCTGAATACAAAGACATCCTAACAACCAAATCCAGCTTGACTGGTAAATCAGTCGTAAGATATCTTTCCATTATTGGCAGTCCAGAAGACATGGTCGCAAATGTGCGTATGAAACGGTTGATGTTTAATCTTACAGGCACATGCACTGGAGGAAGATGCGCAGGATTCAATGCTATCAATGCTATGTGGGCAGCAACCTATGATATTGATAAAGACATGGGAACGAACTACCACAAACGAATGAAAGCATGGTTGAAAAATGCTCAAGAGCAAGACATCACAATTTCTGGAGCGTTGACCGATCCTAAGGGCGATCGATCTAAATCTCCAACTCAGCAAAAGGATCCTGACATGAGCTTGCACATTGTTGAAGAAAGGAAAGATGGTATCGTCGTACGCGGTGCTAAAGTAATGATCTGTGGTGTCGCTGCTGCCAATGAGATTTTTATTATGCCTGGGACCGGTTATAAGGAACAAGATAAAGACTATGCTGTTTCTTTTGTTATTCCAAGAGATATAGAGAATCTAACGATTGTAGAAACAAGAAGACCTAGCGATACACGAGAGCTGGAAAAAGGGTTTGATGCACCTGTAGAAATTGGTGGCATTACCCAGGCATATCTCTTATTTGAAGATGTATTTATTCCAAAAGAACGAGTATTTATGTGTAAGGAGTATGATTATTCTCTGAAGGCAGTAATGAATTTCATTGCGCCGTACCGGGCAGCTATCGGTGGATGCGTTGCTGGTCAAGGGGATGTAATGATTGGTGCCGCAGCATTGATAGCACGAGCTAACGGTCTTTCCGAAAAAGTGTTCAAAGGAAAAATTACAGATATGATCATCAACAATGAAACAACATTTGGTATGGGTATTGCTGCTGGCGTACTTGGAAAGAAACATCCATCTGGGGTATGGATACCAGATCAGTTGCTCTCGAATGTAAATAAAGTACACGTCGCGAGATTACCATACGATACAAAACGCATAATACAAGATATTGCTGGTGGCATTGCTGAGACTGGCTGTCTACCATCATGTCAAGATCTCAATGATCCAAAATATGGAGATCTCTTGAAGAAATATCTCAAAGCGAATTGCTCTGGAGAAACTAGGGCAAAGATTGCACGACTTATAGAATGGTTGACGATTGGCGCTGGCGTACCTGGCTGCATGCATGGTGGAGGATCTCCAGACGGTGCAAAAATGATGATCAATACAAAAACCGATATCAACCATTATATTGAACTAGCAAAACGTCTGGCAGGCATAAAAGAAGATATCCAGGTTGAGCCAAAGAAAAAATAGAATTGTATGCAATAAGGTTGCAGAATATAGGAAGCATATTGAATGGCTATTAAGTTTAAACCAAACAACATCTACACAATCGATTGCATCAAGGGAATCAAAAAAATGAAAGAGCAATCTCTTTTTGTAGATGTTATTGTGACTTCACCTCCATACAACATAGGTAAAAAATATAGTAAATACAACGATGTCCGTCCTAGAGAAGAATACTTGGATTGGATGGAAGCTGTAGCAAAAGAAACAAGTAAAATTATGACCGAACGCGCATCCTTTTTCCTGAATGTAGGTGGGAAACCATCTGATCATTGGATTGCCTTAGATATTGCAGATCGTTTCCGAAAATATTTTGTTTTACAAAACACCATTCATTGGATTAAATCAATTGCAATTCCAAAAGAGGATGCAGGTAACTATCCAAATATTAAAGGAGATATTTCTGTAGGGCACTATAAACCAGTTAACAGCAGTCGATTTCTCAACAGTTGCCATGAATACATCTTTCATTTTACCAAAGGTGCAGATGTAGGACTTGATAAACTCTCCATTGGAGTCCCATACCAAGATAAAAGCAATATTGGTCGATGGAATACTTCAGTCAAGGACCTTCGTGATCGAGGCAATACATGGTTTATACCATATGAAACAATTCAGAAATCGCGTCCACATCCAACTGTTTTTCCAGTGAAACTTCCAGAGATGTGTCTTAAACTTCATGGCATCAATAACATAAATCTGGCAATGGATCCATTTATGGGCATTGGTTCAACTGCAATAGCATGCAAAGAACTTGGTGTGGATTATATTGGATTTGAAATTGATAAATCATATATAGAAATAGCAGATGAATGGTTGTCTCGAACGAAAAAAGATCGTTAGAGTTGTGTTTGCTCGACTTTATTTTCCACCTTTGTAGTCTTAATATAGATATCTTTGTTACTTGCGTTGAATTCACTTTTTAAACCAAGTTTGAGATGATAGAGATCTGCAATTTTCCAATCCACAACCTTCCAGTATTTGTCACTCTCTTCTTCGATTTTTCATCCAATAAGGAGATGTCTTGCATCTGTAGTTATTTTCTTACAAGCTAAATAATAAAATGAACGGAAGGTGTCATCCCATCGCTTGCTTGTTGCTTCAATGAGCTTAGGTAATGTAATATTTTTAAGGAGTTCTGATGATTTTACTGCAGACTTTATAAGTTCCGCTTTATTCATATGGACCATAATTATATAAAAATATACATATAAATATTATTTGCATATTGCTAGAAAACATTTAAGTTAACAATTAACATTAATACTTTTTGCTTTGGGGGCGTAAGAGTATGACAAAAAAATGGAGGATTGTAAATAAAACGCTATTGACTGTTTTGATAGTTATCGCAATTAGTATGATGTTTTTTGCATCAGCTATTGCAGATGGTTGTGACTGTGGAAAAACCGAACAAAATATAACTAAAAGTGAAGTATGGACCA
Organism: uncultured Thermoplasmatales archaeon; assembly: GCA_964646685.1. Taxonomy (GTDB): domain Archaea; phylum Thermoplasmatota; class E2; order DHVEG-1; family DHVEG-1; genus CAZYFW01. The sequence goes on along the minus strand of CAZYFW010000003.1, from coordinate 14,024 downwards.
ATACAGCTGGAGAGAATCTTGCGGAGAAGTATACAATAGACGAATTATGTAGTTTAGTGGAACCTGAAGACTGGTACGTCGGTGTTAAATTCGACCCATGTACACCAAGAGGCGATTTACCAGATTCATTTGACTGGCGAGATGAAGTTGAAGGTGGTTTACCTTCTGTAAAGAATCAAGGCAGTTGCGGTAGTTGCTGGGCATTCGGTACTGTTGCCCCGCTGGAATGCAACATCAAAATAAAGGATGGTGTAGAAGAAGATCTATCTGAACAGTGGCTTGTTAGTTGCAATCAAGATGGATACAGCTGCAGCGGTGGTTGGTGGTGTCATGACTATTTCATGGAAAATGGTAAGACAGATCCATGTGGCGATTCAGGAGCCGTGATGGAAGATGATTTCCCGTATTCAGCATCTAACGAACCATGTAATTGCCCTTATCCACATGGATATTTCATAGAAGATTGGGCTTATGTTGGTGACCCTAATGGGGTTGCTACAGTTGACCAGATTAAACAAGCTATTTATGATTATGGAGTAGTATCTGTCGCAGTATGTGTAAACACAGCGTTTCATGACTACACTGGTGGTGTGTTTAGCGGTCCCACATGTAGCAATATTAATCATGCGATTGCACTTGTTGGCTGGGACGATAACCAGGGTACAGATGGAGTCTGGTTCCTTCGGAATTCCTGGGGGTCTGGCTGGGGTGAAGATGGATATATGCGTATTGAATACGGCGTTTGCGATGTTGGCTACAGAACAGTTCGAATCAAGTATCGAGATCCAATGCAAATCAACCTTCCCGATGGTGTACCTGATACCATCCTACCCGGTCAATCAACAGCAATCTCAGTGCAGATTGACGAGATAGCCGACACCTATATCGAAGGATCAGGACAAATCCATTATCGATACGACGGTGGAACGTATCAGACTTCATCACTAGTGTCAGTAGGTGGCGATATGTACGAAGCAACGCTACCACCAGCATCTTGTGGCGATATGCCAGAATTCTATTTTAGTGCAGAAGGAGAAAACATAGGAGTTGTCTATAATCCCTATGCTGCACCAGATGTCGTCTACTCTTCATTAGTTGGGGAACTTACTCTTGTATTCACTGATGATTTTGAGACTAATCTTGGTTGGACGATCGAAAACGCTTGCGCTGATGGTGAATGGGGGCGTGGCATTCCTGTTAACTGGAATAGAGGAGATCCTCCAAGTGACTATGACGACTCTGGCCAGTGTTATCTTACCGACAACGACCCATATGACGAAAATTGCGATGTTGATGATGGATACACATGGCTAATGTCACCAACAATGGATCTAAGCGATGGACAGGATGCATATATCGACTATGCGCTATGGTACACTAACAATTATGGAAACGACCCAAACAACGATCTATTTAAGGTATATGTCTCCAACAACGATGGTGCAGATTGGACGTTAGTTGAGACCATCGGACCTACAACCCCAAGTCCTGTTGGATGGAAAGAATACAGCTTTATGGTGGGCAATTTTGTCACACCAAATAATCAAGTTAAAGTTCGCTTTGAAGCCTCGGATCTTAATGATGGGTCAGTTGTTGAAGCAGGTATCGATGCTTTCAGTGCTTCAACCTTTGAATGTATCGATACCGACATACCTGACTTAGACTGTGATGGATCTCTAAGTTGGACTGGTGTTCAGCCTGGAACAACTGTTACGAGTAGTTTTACTGTTGAAAATATTGGCGATCCGGGTTCATTACTTGACTGGGAGATAGAATCATATCCGGAGTGGGGAACCTGGACGTTTGACCCTGAAAATGGAGAAGATCTCACTCCTGAAGACGATCCAATTACGGTTAACGTTGAGATTGTTGCTCCCAATGAACAAAATCAACAATTCAACGGAGAAGTAAAAATAGTCAATACAGAGAATAGCAATGATTACTGTATAATACCAGTATCTCTTGCAACACCAGTCAATCAAAATGTAATGAGTTACAGCATCCTTAAACTCCTGGGTTTTATACAATATCTGCCCTATTTATGGATAAATATTATCCCATTATTCACAGATTACTAAGAATGTGAATTCAATTGAGAACATCATATCAATTCATGAGAAATGTAGATAAATATATTTATCAAGAATATTTATACAGTTGGATGTATATATTATTTGTAGTGGAAACCATGGAAAAGAAAAAAGAAACATGGAAGTTAAGGTACTTTCAAAAATGAATGTGCTTAATAAGCTTCAACTGGGCGTAGGTTTAATATTTGTATTCATGGCTCTCGGCATTCTTCTAATATTTGTCAACTACTGGGCAATTGGAGCAGCTCTTGCCATTATAGGCTATATAATGACTTTTGTCCTCATGATAAAATTGTTATTGGCAAAGAAACTATAACTTATTTATCACAATCAATAACAATTCTAACTACCAATTTTTTATAGGTTCTTGCAGAATAGTTATTATACATATATTTTTAAAGAGAAAATTGTTTAAAGAAGTGTAGCAAGAGGATGGGATAATATGAAAGAAAAAATTCTACAAGAGGCATTGGAGTGGTACGAAAATCAAGAAGAGAAACCCGATGTTAATCTTGAGGATTTTGTTGATTTGGTAATCAAAAAAACAACAGATGCTATTTTTTACGAGATCAATATTGAGCTGAAAAATGAGTTTGAAAATGGAAATTTGAAACACTCTTTTATTATTTCTAGCGACTATTATCTTGATCTCAAACTCAAAGAAATCAAAGGAAAATTTGTAAACTTGGCAGATGAAGATGCTTCTGCCAAAGAGTTTTGAATATCTAGTTTTTCATTTTGACATTTTTGCGCCATAGTTTTATATACTTTTATTGATAGAAAATAGCATGATATATAATATCACTATATGAAAAAGGAGGTGAAAAAAAATGAAACATACGCATAGTAAAATTGGGGAATATGGCATTCGCTGGAAGTCTGTTGAGTCTCAAAAGGACAAAAACGGGAAAATCATTCCACCACATATGGAAAGAGAAGAATTCAAATGGAAGAAGTATAGAGTGGGCAATTAATCTTGTAACTTTTTAGCTAAAAATTCTAATTTCGCAATAAGAATCGCTAAATACAGGGATATATTTTTAAATAAGCCGCCATATTTGGTAGTATAGTGTAAAAATATGAAGCGGGGGAATTGTCCTTTTTGTGGACACAGATGGATAAGAAAGTCGATGGAATCTCCCATCATCTGCCCCAAATGTAATATGAAATTTTATAGCCAAGATCAGCTTGATGAGCGAAAAGAGAAAAAATAGTCAGCTTTTTAATAATCTTTCAATCTGATTTTTATCCAATCGATAATAGGTTTTATTTAAGCAGGTAGCACCGTTTTTTTCATAAAACTCAATAGCAGATTTATTCCAATCAAATACGCACCATTCCATGCGTCCGCACTTGCGATCTTTTGCTTGTCGAATGCAAAATTCAAGCATGTGTTGACCGATTCCTTTTTTTCTCCATTCTTCCAAGACAAACAAATCTTCTAAATAGAGTGTTGGTAACGCCAAATAGCTCGAATAGGTCATATAGAGAATCATATACGCGATCGCATTACCATTCATTATCCCCAAATATGCCTCAAAAAGAGGGCTCTTAGCGAGTGCATCTCGCCTCAATCTGGCTCGTCCTTGTTCATTAGGTGGATCGTTTTTTTCATAAACGGCAAGTTGTTTGACAAGTAAAAGAAATTCGTCGAAGTTCTCATCAATCACTCGCTCTATCTTAATTTTTTGTTCCATGTAATTTTAATAATGAGGAAGATAGTTTAAACTATTCCTATAAGTGAGTAATCATTTGACGATCAGGACTTTACTTTCCACTTACAAGAAGTAAAAGAATCATCATCGGTTGGACAGAGTCTTGTTCATCTTTTATTCTCAAACATCTGACGTTGATACTTTGCACCTTCTTTGGGAAGTGATTTTACCTCACCAAGAGTAGAAGTAAGAATATACATCTTGCAAATTTTTTCTACTATTTCTGCAATTTCAAAAGTCTCTTCCAAGTTTTTACCACAGCAAACTGCACCATGATTGGAAAGTAAAACTGCATTTTTATCCCCCAAAGATTTAATCATATTCTCTGCAAGCTTATCACTACCAGGGATAGCATAGGATGAAACTTCAAGACTACCACCAATATGACTAAAAATCTCATCTAGAAACACGGGGACGACTTTGGCAACAGCCGAAACAGACAGTGCATATGTAGAATGAGTATGAACAATAGCGCCGACATCATTCCTATTCTTATACACTGCTATATGAAATGGCGTTTCAACAGAAGGATTACGAGAACCTTTAATCACTTTACCTTCAAAATCAACTAGCAAAATATCTTCTGGTTTAATCTCCGCATATGGAATGCTGCTCGGCGTCACCAATATCCTCTGCTCGTTTGGCATTAGACAGCTAATGTTGCCACAGGTGCCGCGGGTTAATCCACTATTTAGTAATTGCACCCCAATATTAACAAGTTTTCTACTTAATTCTTCAATTCCACCCATAATCAAATGCCTCTAAAATATTGCACATATTAATTATTTGTTGTTAATCTTTTACTATTTATTATAACTGATGGTTTATGATTAACTTAAATTGTCTGACTCTGAGAAGTGAAAAACAAGTTTATAAACCAATACTTGTTTTGATATTGTAAGGGGAAAAATGAGTGAACAATTTGAATCATCTCTTGAAGACATCTTAGAGGAAATAAACAAAGCCACCGAAAAAATGAAGAGGGCTAAAATGACAAACGATAGAGTTGGATATGAAATTGCTCTTAAGGAATACGAAAGACTCAATGAAAAATATGCCCATATATTATACAAGAAAAGAGATCCTGCTGAAGTCTATAAGAGACGTGTTTAATAAGTCCCTTAGTAGAGGAAACAAGATTTATAAAAATTTATAATAACATTAGAACCTTTATACAGAATAAGATGACAAACAAAACCTACGAAACAATAATTGTCGGAGCTGGAATTTCTGGACTTGCATGTGCAAAGAAACTTCAAGAAAACGATAAAGATTTTTTAATCATTGGCAAGGATATTGGCGGTCGAATTCTCACTTCTGAAGATGGAACTGTTAATTATGGAGCTTTTTTTGTTTGTTCAGATTATCATAATGTATTGCAACATGTAACATTAAAATCAAGAATTAAACTTAGTGATTTCTGTTTTCATGACGGCGAAAAAACATACGTTCTCTTTGAGCCTAAGCTCATAGAATACTGTTTTCAATTTATGAAGACAATGAAACTACTGTATAGATTCAGGAAAGAGTTCCGTAAATTTAGAAAATCCTCTGAAAACATTTCCCAAAAGGAAGCAATTGAAAACAATTCTTTTTTGCATAATCTATACATGCAAAATGCAGCCGATTTTGTTAAAAAACAAAACATAGAAAGTGGAACAGATGCATATTTATCCAAAGCTCTCTACTCAACAACATTTTCAAAAATTAACGAAATGAATGCATTTAGTTTTTTACAGTTCCTACTTCCACTGATCACTCCAATTTACACTTTTACCTTTGAAAAAGATGAGATGATAGAGCCGTTTCAGAAGAAGGTATTGAGCAGCAATGCAACTGATATAACATATAATAACGGTCAGTATGCAGTCAAATCCGAAAAAAATACCTTTCATGCAAAAAACGTTGTTCTAGCGACACAAATCGATTGGTCAAAACATTTTTCGGGTGTAAAGAAAACAAACAAACCAGTAGATACCAATATGCTTCGCATAAAAGGTACTCCAAAGAAAAGTATTTCAAGAAAAGATTTCCAATTATTCTCTTCTCCCAGCAATGTACAAGCAATAGCTAATCTAAAAGATGGTACGTATCTGTTTTATTACAAACACAAGCGACCCCGGTTGACAAACTATTTTGTAAATCCCAATGTCATCGCTCATCACTATTGGGATCTTGTAGGCACAATTAATGGTCATAGTATCGTAGAAAGCAATAGAGGCAAGAATTTGTATCTCATTGGAGATTATAACGTGGCAGGTTTAGAAGAAGCATATATAACAGGAATATACGCTGCTAATCAGATAATGAATTTTAAGTAATTGCTCTATTTTTACCCTTCTACTCTTTTCATATAATGGAACCAGCCCAAAACAATAGAGCCCGCATAAAAAAATACAAGCGAAAAGGTGTAGAAGAGATTATTCAACAATAGCTGAGCAACATCATTGATGAATGTAACTAGCAAGGTTAAGCAACCGGTTGATATGAATAAAAAGGTAAAAAATAGATATTCAAATGGTCTACTTTTAGGATATCTTTCCTTTAAAAAAGCGATCAAATCTTTTTCGTGATCGGATAATTTTTTTGCAATGATTGCCCAAATTGCAATTGCAAAGAAATAGGAATACCAAAACAAGGAAACATTGCGTACTTCTACACTAATAAAAACAAACTGCATTAATAGATACCAAGCCAAAGTGACAAAAATTACAGAAATCGATAGAGACCACGATTTAATGATACCTACTATTCTCATTCTCACCATAACATGAAAAGAAATGTAGGATTTATACTTTTAGAAGATAATAGCAATTTTACTAGAGATAATTTGAAGCAATAGGGATAATAACTGTAAATGTTCATGTAAATAATTAGAATGAGGGATAGGGTTAGTCATTATTCCTCTTGAAACTAATCTTCCAATTAATCATCAAAAATAAACAATTCATCGATAGTAGTTTGTAGCGCTTTAGCTACGTCATGTGCCAGTTTGAGCGAAGGGTTGTATTTTCCTTTCTCCATGAAAAGAATGGTTTCACGCCGTACTCCTATTTTTCTTGCAAGATCTTCTTGAGTAAGATCGTATCTAGCTCTTAGCTCTTTGATTCTTGTTTTCATCAGTATTCTACCTTTCCCTTAGTTGCAAGATAAAGATAGGATATAATAAACACAAGCCCAGATACAAGAACAACTGCAGCTGTGACCAATCCTCCTCTCAACTCTTGATCGAAAAGTATTATCGATAACATATTACTTCCAACAGCACTCCAAATAGCAGCGATAAAACCATAGTATGCTGCTTTGTATCCTACACTTTTTAATCGTTCATCTGCTACGGGAAGCCCTGCTTTGAGATTTTTCACTCTATCCCATACGACATAGGTCGCACTTAAGACTAAAATTAGTACTATTGACATAGTAATTATGTCAAATAATTCAAAAGTGTCTTTTGCTATTAGATAGATATATAACGTAAATACTACCAGCACAGATATTCCAAATCCCACAATTATTCCTAATTTATCTTTCATATTTTTCTCACCTTTTGTTAGTTTTTTTAAACTTTTTGTTGTTTATTTCTAACATTATGTTATATGCATATAACATCTAGTATTTATAATTTTCTAGATTCAAGATCCGCACTATCAATTTATATATAATAATAGGCTTATAGATGATTGGCGGAGGTAAAATGAAAAAGAAACATATGATATGGTGGCACAGCTATGTTGATGAAATTGACAGAGAGGCTACTACCATCGAGGAAGTATATGATAGCGTCTCTAAAGCTTTAGAGAATTTGAACAGACTGAAAAAGTTGGAAAAGGAGAACAAGATAAAAGTTAAAGACACCAATACATTAAATCCCCTTTTCATTGAAATATTAGACAAATCAGTAGAACTTGAAGTCGAAGAAAATCCCATTGTGGATACAGAAGAAACAGAATAAAAAAATAATTTAGCCAAACAAATACCTATACTAATTTTTCTTTATTTTTAAAGATATAGGTTTTATCTTATCTCATATATTTACCGACAAAGTTATCAACTTCAGGTATGCCGCCTTGTAGAATTATGTAACCGTTATGAGGTTCTCTCTCAGTAATTTCGCCTGCAATTGGCGTCAACATTATCTTTTTTACTTCCTCCAAATTACTAGTATGACCTAAGGCCCAACATAGCTTCATGTACGCAACCTCGGGCAACATGTTCTCTGCAGGCACAACGCCAATCTTTAATAAATCACGCCCAGTGTCATAAACGTACATCTGAACATAACCCCACAAGGTTTGAACCGTCATGTACACTGCAATTCCTTCTTGAATCGCACGCTCTAAAGGTTTGTATAGGGGTTTATTTACATGACCAAGTCCAGTACCAGCTATAACTATACCTTTGTATTTATTATCAATAAGCGATTCGATCATATCCGGCAACATGTTTGGATAATAGTAAACGATTGCTACCTTTTCTTCAAATGCAGTATCAATCGTCACATCCCGATCTTTTCTACGCTTGTTGTAATCTTTTCTTAAGTATTTGAATCCGTTTTGGTCAACAATCGCCAACGGGATATCTCCAATAGTTCTGAAAGTACTCCTATAACTACTATGCATTTTTCTAACTCTAGTGCCACGATGTAGTAGATTATATTGGTCACTTGTTGGTCCGAACATACATACCATTACTTCAGCAATATCACAATATGCAGCAGTTCTTGTGGCATTGATTAAATTAAGCGCAGCATCGCTTGAAGGTCTGTCAGAAGATCTCTGTGAACCAACCAATACTATAGGCACCGGCGGATTCTGAACCATAAATGATAATATTGCTCCGGTGTGATGCATAGTATCTGTACCATGACCAATCATGATACCGTCAACTCCACTTTCTATCTCTTTACCAATAGCTTTTGCAGTTGCTATGTATTGTTCTGGACCCATATTTTCACTGAAAATACCGTACAATTTTTCTGTCTTTAAATTACAGATGTCTGCAAGTTCTGGCACAGCACCGTACAATTCTCCAGGAGAAAAAGCAGGAATAACCGCTCCTGTACGATAATCTAACCTCGATGCAATTGTACCACCAGTTCCAAAAAGTGTAACATTGGGCTTTTTTGAATCCTTAGGAAATTCAGATTCTGGAATTTTATAATGTCCTTTTTTGTATCCTACTTCTTTTACTGATTTTATTGAATTGATTTTTATACCCACATTATAGCCGTTATGAAGTTTTAATACGATGTGTTTGTCATCTTCAGTTTCCGCACGTGGAAGAATGATGCCTTTGAATATGCCTCGAGTAGATTTAATTACTACGTCACTCCAGACTTTTACACCTAGTTCTTTTAGTTTCTTTTTTGCGGAACCACGATAGCCCTTGTATATATCTTCTTCAGTCACTTTTACCACCCTATTGACAATGTATAATACTTTGAACTAATTTTTGGATTTTTATTAAAAGGGGAATAGAAATGGACTATAATAGATATAGGTTAATCTAAAATTTCACATAAACATTACACTCCTTTTAAATTATCAATTATGATATATAGAGATATGCTGTAATTTGCGCAATATTTAGATAATAGATGGAGCATTCGACCCACAAGATGTCAAAAGAATTAATCGACGACGAGCAATACTACCGAGACCTAGGTTTAAAATGTGGCTTGGAAATCCATCAACAACTATTAACAGAGAGAAAATTGTTCTGTCGCTGTAGAGCATTCCTACACAAAGATGAACCTAGTGCAGTAATCTTGCGACACATGAGACCGACACTTTCGGAGCTAGGTGAATATGATGGTACCGCTTTAATGGAATTTAAAACTAAAAAGAACGTGATTTATCAACTCTATGATGATACAGTCTGCACCTATGAAATGGACGATACTCCGCCTTTTAAGCTAAATAAACAGGCGTTAGACATAGCTCTTGAAATTAGTCTTTTAATTAATTGCAGCATTGTAGATGAAATTCACATTAGTAGAAAACAGTATTTGGATGGTAGCATTCCCACAGGTTTTCAAAGGACTGGAATTATTGGCATTGAGGGATGGATTCCTTACAAAAATAGGAAGATAGGAATTATCCAACTTGGTTTAGAAGAAGACGCGTGCAGAGAGATAAGTGATATCGGGCATAAAATTGTATTTAAAACTGACCGGTTGAGCATACCTCTTGTAGAAGTCGTAACATATCCTGATATTCTAACTCCTTCAGAGGCAGGTGAAGTTGCTAACCTTATCGGAAGGTTGATGAGGGCAACTGGCAAAGTGCGAAGAGGTCTTGGGAGTGTCCGTCAAGATGTAAATGTAAGTATCGATGGGGGCACAAGGGTTGAACTTAAAGGCGTTCCTAAACTCCAATATATAGCAAAAGCAGTAGCCAATGAAGCAAGAAGGCAAAAAGCTTTACTGGACATCCGTGACAAACTGAGATTGCGTGGCATTACAAAAGGAACTTTTCAGAGCGAATATAAAGATGTTACATCAGTTTTCAAAAATTCAAAGTGTAAACGGTTTAAAGAAGTCATAAAAAACAAAGGCAAAATCTATGGAATAATACTCCGTGTTTTTGCAGGAATACTGGATAAACCTACACAACCAGACAAAACCTTCGGCGATGAGATTGCAGGCCGTGTTAGAGTCATCGCATGCCAAGATGTGATGCCAAATATTATTTATAGCAATCATTTTCAAGAATTTGATTTAAGTTCAAAAGAGATAAATCGGCTAGAATCACTTTTTAATGCCAAATCTACAGATAGTATAGTATTGGTCTGGGGTGATGAAGTCGATGTTAAAACTGCTGTGGAAGAAATCAAAATAAGAGCAGTGGATGCAACGATTGGTGTACCTTCAGAAACTAGACAAGTCTTCCCAGATGGAACAAATGATTTCGAAAGGATCTTACCGGGACCCAATAGGATGTATCCCGATACGGATTCACCGCCGACACCAATATTGGAGGAAAATTTGAAACATATCCGACAGGGTTTACCAGAAAGTATATGGGATTGTGAAAAAAGATTAAAAAAACTTGGACTTCCTGAACCGCTGATCAAATCTCTTAGCATATCTAGAAATTTAAAAGTATTTAATGAGATAGTAGAAAAGTTGGATGTAAATCCAATGCTTGTAGCTGTGACGTTGGAGGAGAAACTTAAGCGGTTGCGAAGAAATGGTAAAAATATAGATTTAATTTCAGATGAAAATCTTTATCAATTATTTGAGATGCTAAGTAAAAATAAATTTAGTAAAGAAGCATTGCCAACCATTCTGGAATTTTTAACCGATAATCCTGATAAGAATGTAAAAAATGCAATTTTAGAGTTAGATATAAAACCCATGTCTGTTGCAGAACTAAAAAATGTTGTCGATGACGTATTGGCCCAACATTATAATCCTAAAAAGGTCGGTCGCCCATTTAAAGCCATTATGGGTGAAGTTATGAAGGTTACTCGAAATAGAATAGACGGTAAATTAGTGAAAGAAGTTGTGAAAACTAAATTAGCAGAAACTACAAAAGAATGAATTTTAAGCTTTTCTCACTTAGTGTGAATCTTACAATTTTAAAATGCACTAAAAGCTCATACAAAAGTCCAATATGAAAATATTTATAAAAACCGACTATTTCCACTTCTTTGTATGAACGAAGCAAAAATAAAGGAATTGATAGATAAAAAACATATTAAATGGATACAAATACATTTCACCGATATCATAGGTGGACTGCGAGCCCTTCACATCCCCGCAGATATATTTTTAGGAGATGATGTGCCTTCTAAAGGAATCAATTTTGATGGATCATCCGTGGGATTTCGTAAAGTGGAAAAATCTGACATGATGGCATTACCTGATCTAAAAACTTTCATGCTTTTACCCCATGAAAAAGATGAGGCAATGGTTCGTGCTGATCTTTATGATACAGAATATAATCCTTATCGTGCCGATCCAAGAAGCATACTAAAGAAAGCAGTAGAAAAGACGAAAAAAGAAGGGTATGACAAAGTAATGGTTTCGCCTGAGATGGAGTTCTGTTGCTTTAACAAATCCGCAGATCAAGAAAGCGATGTTTGGGATAGTGCCGGATATTTATCTTCTCCTGCTTTAGATGAATTGAAGGATTATCGGAAAAAATTATCAGATGTATTAATGGAGAGCGGATATCAGGTAAAATACCATCATCATGAAAAGGGAAAATTTCAACATGAAATAGAGGTGAAAGCATTAGAAGCTGTTACCGCAGCAGATTTTTGTAATTATTTTAAATATGTAGCGCGCGAATGTGCAAAGTTATTCAATATAGATGTTACGTTCATGCCAAAGCCACTTTCAGAAGAAGCTGGAAATGGCATGCATGCCCATATTGCATTATATAACAAGAATCGGAATATGTTTCTTGATGAAGATAACCCGTATAATTTAAGCCAGAGCGCGCTGTATTTTATTGGAGGCGTCCTTGAACATTCTAGAGCAATAGCTGCATTAGCAAACCCTACTCTGAATTCATATAAAAGATTAATTCCACACTTTGAAGCGCCAATTTACATTGCTTGGGACCGATACAATAGGAGTAGTCTAGTAAGAATACCAGCAAGGAAAAATGTAGATGTTGAAATTCGAAACGCAGACCCGGCTGCCAATCCGTATTTGTTTTTTGCTGCTCTTATCTATGCAGGTCTGGATGGAATCAAGAAAAAAATCACCTATAAGCCAGTTTCTAGAAATATTTACAAAATGACTCCTGAAGAGATTAAGAAGTATAAAATCAAGCAATTACCAACAAATCTAATGGAAGCACTCGAGGAATTCCAAAAGGATTCGGTTATTATAAATGGCATTGGAAAAGATGCTACTGATCTTTTTATTGAGAAAAAAACAAACGAATGGAACCGATATACGGGCGAGATTACTGATTTAGATTATAGATTCTATTTCCATTGCTGATTATTAGCATTATTGGAGTCTAGCCTATATTCTAAGGAGAAAACATACTGTAATTATGAGGCGATGATTAAGACCTGCTATGGTATTGTCATATAGTATTTACCCTTACATTTTTAAATAAAACGAAAAATTTATTAATATGTAAGGGTAATACAGTATTATGGTTTCAATTAAGAAAAAACAAATCTCAAATAAAACCTATCATTATCTCCAACACACTTTTAGAAAAAATGGTAAAGTAATCTACAAAGAAAAATACCTTGGAGAAAAGCTACCAAAAAACATAGAAAAAGTAAAACAGGATTTTTTAATAGAAATATACCAAGAATTATGGTATAAGAAATTTGGTAGAATAAAGGATAATTTCAACAAAAATCAAAAGAAAATGCCAAAATCTATTGAAGAAAAAGATCTTGAAACTTTTGCTATAAAATTTACTTATGCAACAAATAAAATTGAAGGATCTACATTAACTCATAGAGAAACAGCATCACTTCTAGAAAAAGGTATAACTCCTTCAAGAAGGCCGATTGAAGACATAAAAGAAGCAGAACTACATAGAAAAGTGTTTTATGAAATGCTTGAATATAAACCAAACATTACACTTGCAACTGTTTTACATTGGCATAAAGAACTTTTTCAGCAGACAAAGAAAGATAAAGCGGGAAGAATCAGAAACTATGATGTAAGAATATCTGGTAGTAAATTTATACCACCTCATGCAATAGAGCTTGATATTTTACTTAGGGAATTCTTTGAATGGTATAACCAAAATAAAAACAAGCTACACCCAGTTCATTTAGCAGCTCTTGTTCATCTTAAATTTGTAACAATACATCCGTTTGGTGACGGAAACGGTAGAATATCTCGGCTTCTAATGAACTATGCATTAAACAAAAAAAACTATCCTATGCTTGTTATAGATTACTCTGAGAGAAATAGTTATTATAATGCACTAGAAAGAAGTCAGCTTGACAAAGATAGAAATATTTTTACATTATGGTTCTTTAAAAGATATCTTAAAGAATACAAGAAGTATCTAAAATAATTTACCCTTACATTTTTAATTTATTTATAAAAATAGTCATTTTGTAAGGGTAAGGTTATATTCTTCTACGTATGACGTTGAAATATTTCAAACTCTAATCATAAAGTGTTATGCGAGTCTTAGTCTCCGATTATGAGGCTATGATTAGAGTCTCATTGTAATTTTTACAGGAGTGGAAGCAAAGTCTAATCAAGGTTATGATTAGAGTTTGG
>CAZYFW010000002.1:0-28752 GCA_964646685.1 uncultured Thermoplasmatales archaeon | reverse complement strand
TGTTAGGATGTGGGCTTGTAAAAATAAATGTAACATCAAATGAAGAAATTGATAGGGTTATTTATTCAGTTGATGATCTTTCCCAACTTACATACATGGTTGATTTTTATCCGACAAAGGCCTATGAATGGAGAATAAGAGGTTACGATATTCCTTTGATTGGAACTCATAAAATTGGAGTATATGTTTATACTGTAAGTGGAAAAGTTGCTTACGATGAGATGGATATAACAATATTTACAATAAATCAATATTACTGGTAATTTCCTTCATATACTTCGAAGATTTAAAAGGAATGGACCAAGCGTATATGCAGAATAGTATTTTTTGTAATCATTTGCAGAAATAGTAATATTTACTTTTCCAAAACCAAATGTTGATTTTAATCTGGCCTCTTCATAAGAATAAGGAGGAATTGTGCCATTTGACTTCCCACCTGAAATTATTTTTCCAGTAATATTAATTGACCAATTTAAAGGATTTTCATCTGAGGTTAAACCCACTGATAATGCTACTCCTCCTTTTACTTGTATTATTGGAGAATATTCGCCTGGAGAAAATTTTGTAACAAATATATCTCTAAATCCACTGTAAATGCAATCATATGCGTTTTTTACTGGAAAATTGCATGATTCTGTCCAGCCTGTTACATAAAAACATCCCTTGTTGTCAACAGCGATATCATATCCGTCATCATTACCTTTGCCACCTAAAAAAGAACTGTATAAAAATTCGTTTCCATCAGGTGAAATTTTTACAATATATGAGTCCCATTTTCCATTATATGTTCCATCAAAAGGATTCATCACTGGAAAATCGGATGAATTTGTAAATGCTGTAAAATAAGCATTCCCATTTTGATCTACTTTAATTCTATTCGCATCATCATAGTTATTTCCACCAATAAAAGTACTATAAATTAGAGAATCACCTTTTGTTGAAAATTTTGTAATAAATATATCAAATCCTTCATTTTTTTTGTCTTGAACTGGATTTTTTACTGGAAAATCAGATGAATTTGTCCTTCCACATACATATGTATTTCCTTGTTCATTGGTTGTTAAGCCCCATGCATTTTCCCAATTACTTCCTCCAAGAAATGTGCTATAATTTAACATATTTCCACAAGGTTCAATCTTAACTAAAAATGCATCACCACCCTTATTTATGGCATTAAATGCATTTTTCAGAGGAAAATCATATGAGCTTGTATTGCCTGTTACATAAATACAACCTTGGTTGTCTAAATCAATTCCATAACCCCATTCATCATCGCTACCACCTAAGAAAGTACTAAAATTTAGATTGTTTCCTTCGGGCGATATTTTAAATACAAAAGCATCCCAAGTCCCATTATGAGTTCCGTCAAATGAATTTTTAGTTGGAAAATCTTTAGATTTCGTCCTTCCTGTCACATAGACACATCCCTCTTTATCTAGTGCAAGATCCCTTGGTAAATCGTCATCACTACCTCCTAAAATTGTGCTATAAATGATATCATTCCCAGATGGAGAAATTTTTACAATAAATATATCATTTAAACCTTTGATAGAATTTTGTATTGAGTTTTTTAAGGGAAAATTTTTTGAATTTGTAGATCCACATACGTAGGCGTATCCATCATCATCAACTATGATACGTGCACCAAAATCCAAATTATTTCCTCCAATAAAGGTACTATATTCCAATGATTTGCCAGAGGGCGACAATTTTGTAATAAAAACATCTCCCCCAAAATTGTAACTTTTATCATATGCGTTTTTAATTGGAAATCTAAATGATCTTGTGGATCCAGTTATATATGTACACCCCTGATTATCAACTGCCAATCCCATCGACCAATCTAATCCACATCGTCCGATAAAAGTACTATATTCTATGTCTTGAGATTTTAATGACTTTGTTTCAATAATTTCAACACATGATAAATTTTGTTGTAATATTTTTGCTTGTGATATAATTGTAAGAAATAGGAGAAATGTTAATAGTATTGCGATAAAATATTTTTTCATATATTAATATACATTTTACTTATACTTTTATATAATTTGTGGCCTAGTTTTTGAATTTGTAAAAACAAAACCTTAGAAAACTTAAGTCATTTAGCACAAAATAATTATATAAGGTTCTTATGTTCTGTCAAAAATAACAATTGGAATAAAAATGAAACTCGTTATTTGCGAAAAAAACATTGCTGCAAGAAGAATTGCATACATTTTATCTGGAGGAAAATCAAGAAATGCCAAATTCGGCAAAACTCCAGTATATGAGTTTATCAAGGAGGGTGAATCATGGAAAGTCGTTGGACTTAGAGGACACATTATCAATCTCGATTATCCTGCTGAGTTTAATCAATGGAATAAACTAACTCCAAGAGAGCTTATTGATGTAGAACCTTGTAAAAAAATTACCGAAAAAAACATCGCCTCTTCATTAAAATCCCTTGTAGATAAAAATCCATTTCTTATTGTTGCTACTGACTTTGATCGTGAAGGAGAACTCATCGGTGTTGAAGTAGTCAACCTTCTGAAAGAATATAACAAAGAGATTAACCAAATAAAACGGGCGAAGTTCAGTGCAATCACTAATTATGAAATTAAAAACGCCTTCGATAATCTTACTGAAGTGGATTACAACCTTTCAGCTGCTGGGGAATCACGACAAGTTATCGATCTTGTCTGGGGTGCAGTGTTAACTCGATTCATTTCACTTACTGCTCAACGCCTTGGAAAAGATTTTTTGTCCATAGGACGAGTTCAATCACCAACCCTTGCTATTTTGGTCGATCGAGAAAAAGAAATTAAGAATTTTGAACCCAAAACTTTTTGGAAGATTATTGCCGCATTAAAAAAGGAAACGCTGTTTGATGCAACCCATGCTGAAGGACAGTTCTGGGACGAAAAACAAGTAAAAGACATCTATAACAAAATCAAGGATGTCAAAGAAGCAACAGTTAAAAAAGTAAGTAAAGAGACATCTAAAGAATATCCGCCAAGCCCATTTAGTACTACCACTTTCCTCCAAGCTGCATCTGCACTTGGCATTCCTACAGCAAAGGCAATGATTGTTGCTGAGGAACTCTATATGTCCGGATTGATTTCATATCCGCGAACAGACAATACTGTTTATCCTTCATCTCTTAACATTAAAGGCATTTTGGAAAAATTGTCTAATTCTCCGTTCTCAAAAGAGGTACAAGAAGTCACTACCAATGGAAGAGATCGGCCGACACGTGGTAAAAAACAGACCACCGATCACCCGCCCATTCATCCAGTTGGTGTACCGGCCGGTGAAAGACTGACGACGGATCAACAGAAAATCTATGAATTGATTTGCAGACGATTTTTGGCAACCCTGGCAAAAGATGCTGTTTCAGAGACAAGTGAAGTTTCTTTTGATATTGGCGGAGAAGCATTTGTGGCTGGCGGCTATCGATTACTTGAACCAAATTGGAAAAAAATCTACTCATATTTCAAGGAGAGAAGAAAATCTCTGCCCGAACTTACTGAGGGTGAAATTATTCCTGTTTCTAAAATGAACTTAAAAGAAGATCAAACTAAGCCTCCGCAGAGATATACCCAAGGTTCCTTAATTGCTAAAATGGAACAATTATCCTTAGGAACAAAATCAACACGGCATGAAATTATTAATAAACTTTATTCACGTAGATATGTCACTCTTTCTCCACTTGCACCGACGCCTATTGCTATTGCTGTTATCGATGCCTTAGCTGGTTGTGACGTTGTAAAACCAAAAATGACTGCGGTGCTGGAAAAAGACATGAGTGATATTGCCGAAGGAAAAAAGACGCTTGATGATACCATAAAAGAATCACGAAAGATGCTTGCAAAAGTGATGGTTACATTGGAAAAAGACAAGAAAAACATCAAGACAAACATTAGAGCGGCACACCAAACACAGAGCACAATTGGAAAATGTCCAAAATGTGGAAAGAATATGGTTGTACGCATTTCGAGGAATAGGAAACGATTTGTTGGCTGCACCGGTTTCCCGGACTGCAAAAACACATATTCTCTTCCTCAGAACGGTGGACTTGTGACAACAGATGAAACATGTGGCACTTGCGGGTCACCTATCGTTAAAATCATCTCAAAAGGAAAGCGACCTTGGTCCCTGTGTTTGAACTCAGAATGCCCTGCTAAAACTAAAAAAGAGTAACATTCTTTCTATTTTTTGATAATGCCTTCTTCTGTAATGTATCCTTTAACATACTTTGTAGGCGTAACATCAAAGGCAGGATTTTTTACTTTTGTGTAATCGGGCATAATTCTACAATTATTAATTACAGCTAATTCTTCTCTCCCTCGCTCTTCGATAACAATTTCATTGCCACTTTTAATTGTTTTATCAAAAGTGCTGATGGGTGCAGCAACATAAAATGGAATGCCATTTTCTTTTGCTAAAACTGCTTTTTCATACGTGCCAATTTTATTTGCGAAATCACCATTTTTTGCAATTCTATCAGCACCAGTAATTACCATGTCAACTTCACCTGTTTTCATAAAATGCCCCGCTGCGTTATCTGCAATTACACAATGAGGAATCCCTTCTTGCGCAAGCTCCCAATCTGTTAAAAGACCTTGACAACGAGGACGAGTTTCATCAACAAACACAAAAAACTTTTTTCCTTTTCTATGAGCAATATAAAACGGGGCAAGGGCTGTTCCAAAATCAACAGTTGCAAGAGCACCAGCGTTACAGTGTGTAAGAATCTTCATGTCATTTTGGATGATTTTTTCTCCATATTCTCCAATTCGTTTGCATCTGTCAACAACATCTTCAACATAGGTATTTGCAGCATCTAAAGCTTTTTTGCCATCATTTATTTCTTTTATCATATGGTTGATTGCATAGAAGAGATCATATGCGGTGGGTCTGGTTTCCCGTAACTTATTTGCTGTTTTTTCTAAATCCTTTTTTCCAAGAACCATGCCATATGTAGCTGCAGCCCCAATTGACGGAGCTCCACGAACAACCATGTTCGTAATGGCAAAGGCAACATCATCGACAGTTTTTGCAGTATAGATTTCAAAAGCATATGGAAGTTTTCGCTGATCAATGAATTTCACAACACTATCTTCAAACCACAACGCTCTATATTTTCTTCCTTTGACATTCATTGTGACTCACCTAATGCTTTCAACACAAATTTCTCAACTTCTTTTATATTTGCACCCACAAACAAAGCTCCTGTATCTTTTATTATGATGTTTTTATTTGCTCTTAATAGTTTTAAGATTTCCTTAGCCAAATCAAGTGTACCCGACGGGCAATCCTTTTCTGTTACAGGAAACTTTTTTGAAAGTTTTTTGATAACATTTTCTCCGTTTAACTGAATGATTGCATTGATATCATTTCTTGCATGATGAATGAGCCAATGGACTGGTGTTTCAATGCACGGTTGATTTCTTCCAATTGCTAAAAAAATCTTTTTTACGGGGTCGTAGTCAACAATCTCTAGGAAATCTTCTCTCTTTAATTCGTCTAATTTAAAGTCATTTCCAGGAATAATCATTCGTTTTCCATAGCCTAAGCTTATAATTCCTGTGGTTTCTTTAAGCAACTCACGTTCTTTGAAATTCTTTCCAATTCTTATCATTTCTGATATTAGCGGAGAGCCGCTTTGTTCTCTAGAAACAAAAAAGGTTTGAAAACTCAAATTCGGTAAATTTCCCCTAATCATCAACTTCCTGTAAAACACAATCATTCTTTTATCTTTTATTGTGCAGATCAAAAAACGCCGAGGGGGAGATTTGAACTCCCGCGAAGCCTAAGCCTCACGAGCTTTCCAGGCTCGCGCCGTAGCCGGACTGAGCCACCTCGGCAAAAAAACACTAGCGGAATATCATCTTCTTATTAAGACTTTTTCCAGATAGAAGGGTAAGTTCCTTTATTCATCAACACACGATCAATGGTTGCACACATCCCTGTGTCCTTTTGAATTATTTGTTCAGTAGGCATCAACATGCTTACTATTGCAACGCCCTCGCCCTTTAATGTCAACACAGCTGCTTTTTCACCTTTCTTGACATCACTATCAACCTCTACTACTCCAGGTAATGCCAGACCTGCTCCATGACACAACGCATCTACAGCAGAATCACGAATAACTATCTTGGGTAAATGGTCCAATATTCGTTCCATGGGAAGTATTACAGAACGAATGCTCTTTTCTTCGCCCTCTTCCTTCCAAAACGCATAAGCATCTTTTACATCTTGAAGAATAACGGCATTTTCCTCATTAAGATGTCCAACTCGACTCCTTCTTAATTCAGCAAGATTAGCACCACATTTGAGTTTTTTCCCAATATCGGCACATAATGTCCTTACATAGGTACCTGCTTCACAACCCACACGAAACAGCACTTCTTTCCCCTTTATCTGTATGATATCAAAATAGTAGATGCTCCTTTGCCTTCTAACCCGTTTTACTGCTGATCTAACTGGAGGAACTTGAGAGATTTCACCAATAAAACTTTGACAAACCTCTCTAATCTTTTTTTCATCAACTTGTTTATGTAGTTTCATAATGCCGACGTATTCTTTACCTGCAGAGAGCAAAACCTGCAATGCACGAGTTGCATCACCAGTGGCAATCGGTAAGATGCCAACCGCATTGGGATCCAGTGTTCCCCCATGGCCAACTTTGTCAATTTCAAGAAAGTCTTTTATCCATGCATCGATCTGATGAGATGTTGGACCGCTAGGTTTATCCAAAATAATTAAACCATTATGTAACAGCTCTTTTACACTGTATTCAGTCGGAACCTTCCCATAATTTGGATTGGTCTTGGCTTGCACCTTGATAAGCCTTTTCCGCTTTTTATCTGAGGGTAAATGATGCTTCTTTTCTGCCATGTTAATGTCCTATAAATAAAGTTCTACATAAAAAGTGTTTACTTGTCCAACCTCTTTAGAATGAGATCAGCAATCTCTTCAGCTGTTTTATCTGCAGAATCAACAACAATGTCATAGATAGAACTATCTTTGAGATCCATGTCATAATACTGTTTATATCGTAATGCTTCACTCTTCTCGCGCTTGAGCATTTCCAGTTCCCGTTTTTTAACGTTTCCTCCTTCGCGTTTGACAATACGTTCTGCCCTTGTTTGAATATCTGCATCTATCATGATTTTCACTGCCTTTATGTTATTTTTATAGGCAAGCCAACCGGCCAATCGTCCTTCTAAAATAACCCCTCCATTTTTAAGTATTTTAAGTTGTGAAATGTCCAGTTCTCGGTCAACCTCTCGATTACTTTCACAGTAGCGACCAAACTCCTCAAGAGACATATTGTGCTTTGATGCTAGTTTGCGAAAAATTTCACCAGAATAAAAATACTTCAGCCCAAGTTTTTTTTCCAAAATTTGTGCGACTGTTGATTTACCGCTGCCTGGTGTCCCACTTATCGTGATGGTTACCATAGTTTCAATTATTTGCCAAACGGCAGTATTTTTGCTCTTGTAGTCTTCCACCAATCTGACCAGACGATATATTTCAATCCTTGTCGTATCAATTGTCCGATGACCATGGAAAAGATTAGATAAACCCAGAGCCACGCTTGCATAAGAAATGGCTTGAAAAAGAGAGATACACCATCTCCACTCCAAGGTACTGTGAAATAGTAGTAATCCAGCCCTCCAAGGAAGTATCGAAGCCACATAAAAATTGGAACAATAAAGATGAATAGAAAGATCATCGGTTTCATCATGCCACTAGATGCTTCAGTCTGCTTTTTCATAATTTGTGGCTGCATCTTCATGAGTTTATTCACTCTATTTGTATTGCCTTCTTTTCTGGCTTTGCTCATTTCCTTTTGAAATGCTTTAGATAGTTCTTGCGATTCAGCCATCTTTTTCCAATCGGTAAAAAGATTTTGGAAAAACGAAGAGAGAAATACAACAACGATTCCAGCAAGGATTAACGTCAGTACAGGATAACTGCCACCGAATCCAATGAGGGGATAAAAGACCGTATGGAGGGATGTAGCAAGCCATGCACTAATATCAGGATTTCCAAAAACAAATATCATTAGAAACATTAAAACCATCAGCATCAGCATCTGGTTTGCTTGGGCATAATCATTCATTTTTCTCATTTTCATCATCTCTATTCTAATACAGGTGCTGCATCTTTCACAGCAGCATCGATAGCATTGTCATGGTTAAAAACAATTTTGACTGTTGAACCAGTCAATGCTGCGTAGGCCATGGCTACCGCTCGATTTATCATTTGATGCTCAGCAATTTGCTCCTTTGAGTCAGGGTCTCTGTTTCTTGTCGGATCGTTTGCCCTCCGGTTATAGATTTCATCAGGATCTGCCTCAACGACAACGATAGCTGTAGGATTCAACTTTTTTATTATCCATTCTGGCAGTCCTGGCATATATCCCTTAGGCGTTTTGATAGTACAATGCGTATCAAGAATAACATTTCCCATAGACGCAACTTTCTCTGCTGATTTGATCTGAAGTTCTTTTTGTTGTTCCAGAGTGAGCTTTCTCATTTCATCTCGATCTTTCACAAGCCCCATTTCTTTTGCTATCTCGGCCATTACTGTTCCAAAAGTGACAAACTTAATATCTATCCCTTTGGCAGCATTTTTCATTACAGTGGTTTTTCCCACTCCAGGTATGCCAGTTACAACAATAACTCCCATTACAAAATCACCTAGCTGTTTTATTCATTACCAAAGAATCCTCTCAATACAGGATGCATCTCCATTGCCTGCTCCTTGGCGATGTCCTCATACATACGGATCACAATACCAACAGTCAGTAGCACACCAGTACCACTTGCATTTCCAATGGTTCCAATAGCATCTGCAAACCCTGCAAGGGCACCTACCGCAAATCCACCTATGACGGTCACCACAGGAATATATCTTTCTAACACCTTTTTTAGAACCCTCGGGTCTCTTCTAAATCCAGGTATTTGCATGCCAGAACCTTGAATCTGCCGTGCGACTGCTGCTGGTCCCATATCTGTTGTTTCAATCCAGAATTTGGCAAATAGAACAGATCCAATAATCATTACCGATAGATAGATAATGAGTCTCAGAGCCCATTGTATAGAAGTATGTCCTGCGCCGCCACCTGATAATATCGACATCAACCAACTGTTCACTCCCCCCGGGCTTGAGAGATACCATGCACCACCAGCAAGAGGCTGTGTAGTAATAGCCAGATTATACTGCCCGATCCACCATTGACCACCTAAGAGCGGCAAATTAGGATTATTGTACATTAACATGGCAAACATGTTGACATTTGCCAATAATGCGGCCATTAAAATGACAGGAATATTTGAAGCATAAATCAGACGTATAGGATATCTACCACGTGCACCCCTAACCTTTCCATGAGCAAGTGGCAGTTCGATACGAGATGACTCGGCATAGACTACAATGAAGAATATCAAGATGGTGCCAAGTAGCGGTACAATAGCATTTTGATAGCCAATCTGTGGTGCCCCCATGAACATGCTTTGATAGCCCCAACCGACCATATCTCCTAACGACATATGTGTAGCCATATAGTAGGTTCCCGGGATGACGCCTGCTGGAGGATTCGTCAAGCTAACTTCACCAACTCCGACAGGTAGCCAGTTGAACATACCTGTAAATATCGATTGGGAAACCCCTGCCGCAATAAACAATGAAATGCCAGAACCAATGCCCCATTTAGATATCAACTCATCCATGAAAAATACAAGCATTGCACCTATAATCAACTGTATAACAATAACAAAACCAGCTAAATCTCCAGCTATGCCAACGAGTCCTTCGCTAGGTTGTAAATAGCCAAAGATCTGAGGTACTGCCTCTACAACAATCATAACAACAACCAGAACTTTCTGCGCTCCCTGGTAAATTGCTTTATCTTCTTTTTTTGTAAGATCAAGTTTTATAATTTTTGCACCAACGAAAAGTTGTAAAATAATGGATGCAGTAACAATTGGACCGATGCCAAGGTGCATAATAGAACCAGAAGCACCAGCCATAATGAATCGATACTGTTCAAAAAGATCGATCACATTGCTTTTCAGACCAAAGATCATAACATTGGTTAAAATAAAATACAAAACAAGGCATAGAACCGTCCACATGATTTTTGTTCGGAACGTAACATGTCCCTCAGGTTTGGCAATAGCCGGCCACCGTTCGATGATTGGTTTTAATGAATATAGACGACTCTTCTTTTCTTCTGTCATTTTCAAACCCGGATAACATTTATTTTTCTTCTAATTTTTCTTCTACTACCGGTTCTTTGGGTATTTCTGGCAGTATTATCTCTCCGCCCTTCTCCTTAATTTTTTCAATAGCCTTCTCGGAGGCACTGCTAACCTTAACCTTCATTTTCTTGTTTAAACTTCCGCCGCCAAGTAATTTATTGAAGCCTTCCTTTCCAAGATCGATATCATTTTTTCCAGGAAACGCTTCTTCTAACTGACCAACATTTATAATTTTATCTTTTTTTATAATACTCTGAGGTCTTTTAAATCCATGTCGACCAAAATGATCAGGCATGTATTTCATCATATGCATAAATTTATGTTTCATTAGTCCCGCGTTTCCTCTGCCACCACGTAGACCCGCTCCTCTGCCTGCCTTTTTGCCTCTGCCATGGGTCATGGACCCTCTGAACTTCTTTGTTTTTGTTCGTACCAATTTATCACTTTCCAATAGTTCTAGGTCGAAAGCAGATATGGTAATATATTATTATACTTTCGGATAACTCTTAAAGGCGTAACTTTTGGTTTTTAAATAAACTATCTTAATTTGTAAATATTTGTTCTGTAAGAATTCTAAGCAAAGTTATATTTATATTTTCATTTTTCTTTTTATGGAAAAAATATGTGTGTTTAATTGGAAATAAATAGGTTTTTTTGTAACTGATCTCTCCATTTAATGCTGATACTAGTTTTTCAATAAATGGAATTGTTTTAGATAAATGAAGTGAATAAACCACTTTGGAAATTTCAAATCCTTTTTCAATAAATGCCCTATCTGCCCATCTGTTACTTTTTTGTGCACCAAATGGCGGATTAGTAATTACTGTATCACATTTAATGTCGACATCTTTGACCGCTTGGGTAATAAAATCGATTTCTTGATTGACTTCTTCAGAGTATTTTTTAGCAATCTTGATACATTCTTCGTCGATATCTATTCCTATTACTTTCTTTGCATTTGCTAGCTTTGCACCAAATGAGAAAATACCTGTCCCGCATCCTAAATCAACAACTTTTTTATCTTGAACATCGCCAAACCGAAATGCAGTAAAAATGATATCAGCAGCAATATTTGCTGGAGTCATATATTGTTCGATAAATGGATTAGGTCTTTCATAAGTAGGGACTTTTTGAAGAATTATTTCAAGGTCTTTCTGTTTCATTGTTAATTTAGGAATAAAAAGCATGTCTAATATTTTTTTTGCGTAAATTTTATTTGCTAAACCTTGTTTAATGCCGTTCACAAATGGGCTTGTAGATCAGCTCGGAAGATCGCCTCCTTGGCATGGAGGAGGCCTCGGGTTCAAATCCCGACAAGTCCATAATCTTTTATATTCTATTAAAATAATTATTTCTATATACAAAAGACTTAAATATGCGAGCACCTGTTTTAGGCATATAAAGGAAAGACACTATGCTAAGAACAAAAGTAGTAAACGATTCTACCGATTTAGTCACGCTTTTAAGAGCATTTGATAATAAAACAAAAAAGGATGTTTTTTATGAGTTGCTTTCTGACTGGAAACCCGTCAGCGAGATAAAAGAAAAGTACGGCAAAGACGGAGAAACCGCTCTTGATATATTTGACAAAATGAAACTAGTTGAAACTAAATGGACGACACCCGAAGATGGTATCGATGGAAGGCCACAAAAAAAGTACCGTTCCTTTTATTCCTCATTCAATATCAACATTTCTTGTCCGGTCAATGAGATCAGTGAGATTTTTAATGTTGCATCATTGAATGAAAACGAATTTGGAGAATTTGAAACTAAGATTTACGATTTTGTTGGGGCAGATGGAAAATTTGGCAATATGGTCGCTGAAAACTTCGGTATTTCAAATCTTGCTTTGAAAAGCATGGTTAAACGATCAAACAAATTTTGTTATAAAGGTTTGAAATTGAGCCGAAAGTAATTTATTTTAAATAATTTTTATTAAATAATGTTTTAAACAAAACTCATATTCCTATTCCAAATGAGTTATGAAATTATTATACAAGCCCTTTGGATTATTCTTCCTGCTTATATTGCAAATGCGAGTGCAGTGTTGGTTGGCGGAGGCACTCCCATAGATTTTGGTAAAAAATGGAAGGACGGAAAACGAATCCTTGGAGACGGTAAAACCTGGAGAGGGCTTATAACCGGTGCCATTGTTGGCATGGTTGGCGGATTCGGTCTTTCTGTTGTTGCAATTTATGCAAATAATAGTGATTTTAAATTTTTAGGATTAAGCGATTTCGGCCAATTTCCGTTAATGATTCCAATGGTTGGAGCAATTTGTTTTGGTGCACTCATTGGAGACATCACTGAAAGTTTTTTTAAAAGAAGATTCGGAAAAGATAGGGGGGAAGATTGGATTCCATTTGATCAGCTTGATTTTATTGTAGGTGCACTTGCATTGAGCGTTATTGTTGCCGGAATTATTAAAATATCTACTTCTTATTGGTTCTTTGAGGGCTTTACAATTTGGCACATATTTGTCCTTGTTATATTAACACCATTTTTTCATATTTTTGCTAATTTTGTTCACAGAAGAGCACATCGTAGCTCTAGTAAAGAAAGTATATAAACAATGTCGCCTTTTTGTCTCAATAAGAGGAATAAGTAATGGGTAAGGATACGTCTCTATCTATGAATGAAGAATTACGACAATGGCTGCAGGAGGCAAAAGAAGAGATCAAAATTCCTAAAGGAAAAAAACAAACTACAAAAAAGAAACCATCTGGAAAGTGCCAAATTTGCGGTGAGAAGAACGCAAAAGTGATATGTTTGAAATGTGGTAAATCTGTGTGCGGATCATGTTATTTTAAAATCATCGGTGTTTGTAAGAGATGTGTGCCAAAGGAAACAGCAGCAAAATGGGAAGGAAAACACCCAAATTGGGAAGAAGTCCTTGGTGTTGAGTGGGTGGATTAGTTTTTCTTCTCTCTTTTTATTCTATTGCCTTCCAAATACAACCCCAACATTGCCTGCGCAGTTCTCCATGAAGAAGGATATATTGGTACTCCTGCTGATTTGAGATCCATTACTAAATCCTCAAATTCTCTTCCACCAACCCAAGTTGCTAAAATCGGTTTTTTAAACTCTTCATGCAGTTTTCTCTCGCGTATCATTTTTAGTATTGCTCCTGTGAACTCTCTAGGTCTTGCATATCCTCCGTGAACTGATGCAACTATTATTCCATCGATATTTGGGTCTTCTAATAATGCACGAGTTGAAGCTTCATATCTATAGAAACCTGCATCTGCCACAAGATCGATCGGGTTGTTTGGTTTAACAAGATCTGGCAAAATTTTGTCGATTTTTTTGTAAGTTTTAGATGAAAGTTTTGGTACATCGAGTCCATTTTCCACACAGGCATCTGTTAGAAGAATGCCAAGTCCACCTCCATTTGTTATTATTCCAATGCGATTGCCTTGTGCCGGAGGTTGTCCCGCAAGTGCTCGTGCCATATCAAACAACTCCACGATGTCTCTACAACGTATTCCGCCTGCTTGTTTAATCGCCGCATCATAAATCTTGTCGCTACCTGCCATAGAGCCAGTATGAGATGATGTTGCGCGTGCCCCTGCTTCGCTTTTTCCTGCTTTTACTACAAGTACTGGTTTGTTACAGGCTTTTATACTATTCATAAAAGCCCTACCATCTTTTACCGCTTCAATATATAGGCCAATTACCTTTGTATCGTTATCTTGAGCGAAATAATCAATAAGATCATCGTCATCGATATCTATTTTGTTTCCAACTCCAATTATTTTTGAAATTCCTACAAACTCACTATTTGCAAGATAAATCATACCGATTCCAAGAGCCCCACTTTGGCTGATAAGTGACAAAATTCCCTTTCTTGGTACTCCAAAAACAAAAGAAGAGTCAAGTCCATCTGCTGCATTTTTATAACCCATGGTGTTTGGCCCAAGCACCCTTATTTTCGATTTTTCAATGATGCTTTTAACTTCATCTTCTAATTCATTATTTCCAGCTTCACTAAACCCGGATGAGATAATGATGGCGTTTTGTACCTTTTTCTGTACACATTGCTTCATAATTTGTGGAACTATTTTTGCTGGAACAGAAACAAGAACAAGGTCAATCTTGCCAGGAACGTCTGCTAGCTTTTTATAGCATTTAACTCCAAGTATCTCTTTTTCATGAGGATTAATTGGATAAACTTTGCACTCATAATCTGAAATAAGAATGTTTTTTAACGCAGCGTTGCCAATTTTTGTAGAGTTTTTTGATGCTCCCACTACGGCAATGCTTTTTGGTTTGAAAAATGTCTCGAGTTCATGTTTCATTTATTATCACAACTTACGTCACATCTATAATTTATTACTTAAAACCTAGGATACTTATTCATCATTAAAATATTGCTTCATCATCTCAATGGTTTCTTCACTAGTCTTTGCCTTTCTATAATCTTCTAAAGGTTCTTTATTAAGTTCTAAAAAATGTGGCCCCCATTTATAGAGATTTAACATTTCTTCTGCCTTTTCAACATCGTCTAAAATATAGAGCGCAGTTGCAAGCGCCTCTAATGTTGTTAGTTTAAACGGTTTACCATAATTAACAGGATTTGATGCAACAACAAAAGGAAGCGCTCTTGAATTACACCTTTCGTCTAGAAAATCAAAACCTGTTTCAGCATTTTTCCATGAGCAATCTACAGCAAGAATTCCGTGTTTTTCAGCAAGTTTAAAATCTTCTTTTGAAAGACTTTTTTCAGCAAAGGGATTCAAGAGAACAGCATCTTTAGGTGTTTTACGTATGCTTGTTATAATCCTGACAAAACCAAACTTAGCTAGTTTTCTAGCACTACATTTCTTTGGGTCGTCCTCATTTGCATGATATACGAATAATTTGATTTTCTCAACCATTATTCACCCATCTTTACATCTAATACAACATGACTTACACCAGGGGCGTATGACTTTATTTTTTTGAAAGTTATCAGCTCTACATCACTATTGTATTGTTCTGCTGCTTTTTGTATTAATGTGAAAGGTTTTTTAGGAATTGCATCATCAGGAAATACATCGTGATAATGAATAATGCCTGTATGGTCTTTGAGGCAGTTCATTGCAATTTGTAAGAATCTATGTGTATCTCTAATGTATCCCATGACGACTCTATCAGCAACATTCTTTGGTGCGATTTCTTTGTTATCCCCAAGCAATGGTTCAACAATTTCTGTAACGTGATTTAATGAGATGTTATTGTACAAATACTCGTAAGAAATAGGATTTATTTCACAGGCAAAAATCTTCTTTGGTTTGCTATATACGGCAATTGGAATAGTGAAGTAACCAATTCCAGCAAATAAATCGACAACAGTTTCTTTTTTATTTGAAATTTTCGCCATACGAATTCTTTCATCCATATTTCCTGATGAGAACATGACCCTTTGCGGGTTCAATTTGAAGCGAATGCCATTTTCTTTATGGATTGTTTCTGTATCCTTTTCCCCATAAATAATTTCAACATTTGGCTCTCGATAGATTCCTGAAATTCCACCAACATCATTGAGAACGGTTTTACAATGGAGGACCTTAGCGTAACCTTCACCTATTTGTGTTTTATATTTTTTCAACTCTGGTAACAATTTTATTGTTACGATATCGCCGATTTTTTCCCATTTGTCAGGTATTCTGTTAAATAAGTCTGGAGGTATTGTTTTTGAAAGTGATTTTTTAATTTCATCAAATGGAGCTTCAACCATAAACTAATAGTTTAATATGTTATAACTATAAAATCTAATCTCCGTAACTATTCTCTCTTCTATTTATTTGATGTGTAATTATGTTGTTTAAAGGTTATTATCATGTATTTATTGATTCAGCTATCTTCACCATTTCATCTGCATCTAAAAACGCATCTCCTCCAGCTTCCAGCAATAGCCAATACTCATTTAAATTCCAACTTAAACATGATCTAGTATAGACTACTTCACCATATTGGCCAGTGTCTTCACCTATGTAGTATTTACCTTCTAAGCCGTTTATATCAACTATGGCGGCACTATTTCTCAGAGAGTATAGTTCTTCTAGAAAATCATTAAGTGCTTCATGCAAGGTAATGGTCTTCTCTTCGTTTGTATTATGATCAAACCATATTGTTACCATTTTCTCCGTTTCAATCCCTTGCATCATCCACCTATAATTGTCTACAGAATAATCTTGAGGCAGATATGTTGGGAATAAAATGGGAAAACCAACTATTTCCTCGCATTCTTCAATTGTCTGAGGATTAATCCAATCCTCGGGTGTTAATATTTCAACGTCTTCTGATAATTCAAACTCGCTATCTGATATACCAACGTTAATTTCAAAATTTGTTATTAACGTTGTATCTCTAACATCTCCATCTCCATCATAAATTTCCCATTTTATCGGAAAGAGGGTTACTTTATCAATCCAATATTTCCATTTAGAAAATGTTGTTTGAGTCAGTGGCGTTATTTCTAAAACATATGTGTTGAATTCACCAACTACTTCATCATCTAACTGTTGAACGCTAAAATTATTCATTAAACAAAGTAGCATGTTTAAGAAATCAGGAGTTGCTAATGATTCTTCTCCTATGTTTATGTTGCAACTATCTTGATATGCCATATTTTTACTTTTGTCATATGTCCACTGAGTATTTCCATTTATTATGTCAAGGTCCCCCTCTTTATACTCGGGTGTTAGATATTCGTATCTTAATTTATCGGGTTTCTTAATAGTTTTTATGTACTCCCTAGAATAATCATTATATGTGGAATAATTAACAGTAGCTCTATAAGCAGAAATAGAATTGTATGTATCTTCCATCTGTTTTGCCAACGTAGGAACAGTACTTTCGTTTAGACATCCACTGAAACCAACAGATACAAAAACAATTACTACCCCAATCGTTAGGATTTCTTTTTTCATTTCCCATCTCCTCACGCTTTATAATAGTCATTTCTTTATAAATCCTTCCCAAACTCCAATTCAATACTTTCAACAACGTCTCCAGCAACTCTTTTTACCACTCTTTGTATACCTCATTTTAATATGGATCTTTTTCCTTATGCGCCACGGAAATATCAAACGGCAATTATGCAGACAATAAAAAATACGCTTACTGAAGGCAAGAATCTTGTTTTTGAATCGGGAACTGGTTCAGGAAAAACGATTTGCGCTCTTTCATCAACACTTGATTATGCCATAACACACAACAAAAAAATAATCTACACCACCCGGACAAACGCACAACAAAGACAAGTTATTTTGGAATTGAGAGAAATCAGAAAAAAGCTCAAGAAAAACAAGGAAAAGATTTTTGGCGTTGGTGTTCAAGGAAGAGCTAATATGTGCATTCTTGCACGAAATGACCCTGAGTTTTCCAAAGGAACAGCAGAGGAGCTATCAAAACTTTGTGCAAATGAAAAAAAGAAAGCTAAATCTACTACTAAAAAGAAGGACAAAGGGTGTCTATATTATCGAAATTTTATTACAGATAACGAAAAAATCGACAATATCATTGCATGGGTCAAAGAAAAACTCCCAACAGCTGAAGAATTCATTGAATGCTGTGAGAAAAAGAAGGTTTGTCCTTATGAAATGAACAAATATCTTGTTCGTGAGGCGCCACTTGTTGTTGTCCCGTATGTTTATGTTTTTAACTTCATGATTCGAAATATGCTCTTCGATTGGTTGTCTGTACCAGAAGAAGACATGATTCTTATTGTTGATGAGGCGCATAATCTTCCAGATTTCATTAGAGATATCTTTTCCTCGCAACTCAGCATGTGGATGCTCAATAGCTGTATCATTGAAGCAGAAAAATATGGAGATCCATCTATCGCAGACGGCAAGGTTACTGTATCAGAGTTCTGCAAAATATTGCTTAATATAACACAAGATTTGCGAGATACTTACGTATATGGTGTTTTAGAAAATGGTATCAGACAAACACCTGTTGAAAAACAAGATGCCTTTATTCCATCTCATGAATTTGAGACTGAGATTTTATCACGTTTGAAAATTACTAGTAAAAAACTGCATGAAATTGTAGGCGATTTAATTGCGTACGGTGAAAAAATTCAAGAGTATAAACAAAAAGACGACAAACTTCCACGCTCCTATCTTCATAAACTTGGTATTTTTTTGGATGCTTGGGCGTCTCTTGAAATGGATCAATATGCAAAATTAATTGTTGCTGCATCTCAGGGGAAAAATTCACGTGTAGAATCATTCTGCTTGGACCCATCAGTTGGAACCAACATCATAAGAGACTTTCATGCTTCAATTCACATGTCTGGTACTCTCGAACCTTTAGAAGAATACCGCGATTCTATGGGGTTGTCTGAAGAAACTGAACTCGTTTCATACCCTTCTCCGTTTCCACAGGAACATAGAAAGATTCTGTTTGTTAAAGATGTGACAACTAAATATGGGGAGATCGTAAAAGATAATGAAATCGTTTCTCGTATGGGTAAATATATATCTGATATTTGTAACACCTTTCCAAAAAATACTATGGTGTTTTTTCCCAGTTTTAACACACTTTCTTTATTCCGAAATAACGGTGATTTTGCAAATATTCAGCGTTGTTTATACGTTGAAGAACAAGAGATGTCTCAAACGGATCTCATGGACCTAATCTCCGAATTCAAGACACGCGGCAATCGTGATGGTGAGGGAGCTGCGCTTTTCTCGGTCATGGGTGGGCGCATCAGCGAGGGTATGGATTTTCCAGCAGAGCAGCTTGAGATAGCAGTAATAGTTGGCATTCCTTATCCAAAACCTACTGCAAGACAACGAGGACTACAGCGATATTATGACATGAAGTTTAGAAAAGGGTGGGAATATACAGTAGAAGCGCCTACGGCAAGAAAAATACTGCAGTCAATTGGCAGGCTTATTCGTGATGAAACTGACCAGGGCATAGCTGTCATACTTGATCGAAGAGCACCGAGATTCAAACAATACATCCAAGACATGGAAGAATCAACCGATTTGATCGATGATATTAGACAATTTATCAGTAATTCGTGATTTTTTATAATGATTTTTAATAGTCCTTTTGCATTCTATGTTTTTAATCAAAATTTGCAATTTGCCAAATAAGGGATTACTGTACACGGGCAAGGGGATTTAGTAATATGACATTCGAAAGAAAGCCGGCTAAACTAATTCTCAAAGATGGTTCTATTTTCCACGGATATTCTTTCGGCTCTAAAAAACCAGTGACAGGTGAAGTTGTATTCAACACAGGGATGGTTGGTTATCCAGAAAGCCTAACAGATCCATCCTACAGAGGCCAAATCCTAGTTCTGACCTATCCTTTGATAGGAAATTACGGCGTTCCAGGTTATGAAAAAGAAGATAATTTGTTAAAATACTTCGAATCAGACAGGATACAGGTTCAAGGTTTGATAATATCTGATTATAGCAATGACTACACTCATTGGAATGCAAAAAAATCTTTGTCTGAATGGATGAGAGAACATGAAATTCCAGGAATATTTGGTATAGATACAAGAGCGTTAACTAAAAAATTAAGAGAAAAAGGAACAATGCTTGGAAAGATTGTTTACGGCAAAGAAATCATGTCATTTAAAGATCCAAATAAAAGAAATCTGGTAGCAGAGGTTAGCATTAGTGAACCTATTATTTACAAAAAAGGAAAGAAAAAAGTTGTAATTGTTGATTGCGGCACAAAGAACAATATCATACGAGCATTCCTTATAAGAAATTTTACAGTTATCAGAGTTCCATGGAATTATGATTTTCTAAACGAAAAATCAGACGGAGTTGTCATATCAAACGGCCCCGGGAATCCTAAAATGTGTAAAGAGACTATAAATAATGTTGGAAATGCCCTGTCTAAAAATATGCCTGTTCTTGGTATTTGCCTAGGTTCTCAAATATTAGCACTTGCTGCTGGTGCCAATACTTATAAATTGAAATACGGTCATAGAAGTCAAAATCAACCATGTGTGGAGGTTGGAACTAAAAGATGTTATATTGCTTCACAGAACCATGGCTACGCTGTTGATGCTGATACTTTGCCTGTAGATTGGCGAGAGTGGTTTTACAATGATAATGATAAAACAAACGAAGGCATTATTCATATATCAAAACCATTTTTTGGAGCACAGTTTCACCCTGAAGCATCGCCTGGTCCAGATGATACTGAATTTGTTTTTGACATGTTCTTGAGGGCAATGAGATGAGAAAGAAACCAAAGAAAGTTTTAATTTTAGGATCAGGTGCAATAAGAATAGGTCAGGCTGGAGAGTTTGATTATTCTGGTAGTCAATCAATCAAGGCGTTGAAAGAGGAGGGTATTAAGACTGTTTTAGTAAACCCAAACATTGCCACAATTCAAACGTCTGATTATCTTGCTGATAAGGTGTACTTTCTACCCCTCACTGCCTTTTTTGTTGAGGGAGTCATAAAGAGAGAAAAACCTGATGGTGTTTTACTTGCATTTGGGGGGCAGACAGCATTAAATGTCGGTGTTGAACTTGCTGAGAACGGTGTCTTCAAAAAATACGATATAGAAGTCCTCGGAACGCCAATCGAGGCTATATTAGACACAGAGGATAGAGACCTGTTTGTAAAGGAGATAAAAGAAATCAATCTCAAAGTTCCAACAAGCAAAGCTGTTACTAGTGTAGAAGAGGCAGTAAAAGTAGCAGAAGAAATTGGCTATCCTGTTATGTGTAGAATAGCATATGCACTGGGTGGTTTAGGCTCAGGGGTGGCCAATACAAAAAAACAATTAATTGAACTGACAAAAAAAGCATTCTCCTTCACAAAACAAATTTTGATTGAGGAATATTTTGGCGGATGGAAAGAACTTGAATATGAAGTTGTGCGAGATCAGTATGATAACTGCATTGTTGTTTGTTCCATGGAGAACGTTGACCCCATGGGGATCCATACGGGCGAGAGCATCGTTGTTGCCCCAGTTCAGACATTAACTGCCTCTGAAAATTTCAAATTGAGAGCCATTTCTATAAAAGTGATAAGGCGACTTGGCATTGTTGGCGAATGCAATATCCAGTTTGCACTTGATCCAAAGTCAGAAGATTACAGGATAATAGAGGTTAATGCCAGACTTAGTAGAAGCTCTGCTTTGGCCTCTAAGGCAACAGGCTATCCATTGGCTTTTATCGCGTCTAAACTAGCTTTGGGTTATAGTTTAACCGAAGTAAAAAATATTATTACTGGAGAAACCTCGACTTGTTTTGAACCTGCCCTGGATTATATTGTTGTCAAATATCCGCGATGGGATTTACAAAAATTCAGAAAAGTAAGTCTCAGCCTAGGTTCTGAAATGAAATCTGTTGGGGAAGTCATGGCCATTGCAAGGAGCTATGAAGAAGCACTCCAAAAGGCAATCCGAATGTTAGATGTTGGGATGAACGGTATTGTCTGTAATGATCTAGAATTCAATAATCTTGAAAAGGAGCTCAGGGAACCAACTGATAAAAGAATGTTTGCGATTGCTGAGGCAATAAGAAGGAAATACTCTATTAATAAAATATACAAGCTTTCCAAAGTTAACCCATGGTTTCTCTATAAGATAAGAAACATCATTGAAATAGAAAAGAAATTGAAGCACTGCAATCTTAAAACTCTAACATCTTCTTTGCTAAAAGAGGCAAAAGAGAAAGGCTTTTCTGATCAACAAATAGCATTGCTTGTCAAAAGCAATAGCAATGCAGTGAGGAACAAAAGAAAAAAACTCGACATTGTGCCATACGTAAAACAAATAGATACCCTTGCTGCAGAGTATCCTGCTAAGACCAACTACCTCTACTTAACATATAATGCATCCGAGAATGATCTTAATTTCAAAGAAAAAAACTCTGTTGTTGTTTTAGGCGGAGGCCCATACAGAATTGGTTCTTCGGTTGAGTTCGACTGGTGCTGTGTAAATTCAGTTGCAACTTTAAGAAATTTGAAGTACAATACTATAATGATAAACTATAATCCTGAGACAGTGAGCACGGATTATGATATCTGCGATAAACTGTATTTTGACGAACTCACTTTTGAAAGAGTTTTAGACATATGTGAAAAAGAAAATCCACTGGGCGTTATTGTTTCCATGGGTGGTCAAATACCCAATAACTTGGCTTTGCCGTTGCACAAGGCTGGCATTCCAATATGTGGAACATCACCTCTTGATATTGACAAAGCTGAGGATAGGCATAAGTTTTCTCAGCTATTGGATCGATTAGAAGTTGATCAACCAGAATGGGAAGAATTGACTAGTGTAGAGGATGCCGAGAAATTTGCAGATAAGGTAGGATATCCTGTTTTAGTCAGACCAAGCTATGTTCTTAGCGGAGCCGCTATGAGCATTGCACTTAGTAAAAATGAATTAAAAAAATATCTGAAAAAAGCCTCTGAAGTTGGTAAAGAACATCCTGTCGTTATCAGTAAATTTATAACAGGAGCCAAAGAGATAGAGATTGATGCCGTTGCTAAGCGGGGCGACCTATACTGTTATGCAATTTCGGAACACGTTGAGAATGCTGGAGTTCATTCAGGGGACGCAACTATGGTTTTACCCCCTCAAAGAACATATTTGGAGACCATGCGAAGGATTAAAACCATTGCAAAGAAAGTCTCTAAATCGTTGAATATAACAGGTCCGTTTAACATACAATTTATTGCCAAAGATAATGATGTTAAAGTTATCGAATGCAATTTGAGAGCGTCAAGGAGTTTTCCATTTGTTTCTAAGGTTTTTAAAATAAATTTTGTTGATTTAGCTACCAAGGTCATTATGGGTAAGCATGTTCCTCATATCGATCGGTCGTCGTTTGATTTAGACTATGTTGGAGTGAAGGCACCACAGTTTTCCTTTACTAGATTAAAAGGCTCAGATCCAGTCCTAGGTGTAGAGATGGCTTCTACTGGAGAGGTTGCGTGTTTAGGTGATGATTTTAATGAGGCATTTCTGAAAAGCTTCATCTCAGTCGGTCTTAATCTTCCAAAGAAAACAATTTTGTTGTCCACTGGACCTATAGGTCATAAGGCAGAATTCTTAGAGGGTACGAGAATGTTGGATAAGATGGGATACAAGTTTTATGCGACAAAGGGAACGGCTGATTTCATGGAGGCAAATAGCATTAAAGCAGAGGTTTTGTACTGGCCTTTGGAAAAAAAAGAACCGAACACTCTAAGTTATATTGCTGATGGTAAAATTGATTTGGTAATAAATATCCCCAAAAACATCGAAAAAGAAGAACTCGATAATGATTATCTAATAAGAAGGAAAGCGGTAGATTTTGATGTTCCATTGATTACTAACTTGCAGTTAGCTAAAAGATTTGCTGAGGCACTTTTTAGAACTCCTATTGAAGATTTAAAAATTAAAAGCTGGGATGAGTATAATTAGTAGTTTTTTATTTTATGGGTAACAGATTAGGTATGCCATCTTCTATGGAATAAGTGCAATTACATTTCTTACATGTAAAACTACCTTCAACAATCTCTTTGTTTTCTTCTTTTTTAATCTTAAGTTCCAAATCTCCTTTACATGTTGGGCAACAAAGAATATCTAGCATATCTTTTTTCATCCTATTTTTCCTCCTTGACAGGTTAATCTTCCCCAAGATACATGACTCTCTTTCTTCCTAAATCGGCATCCCAAATAAATGCCCAATCTTCATCAGTGTTTGCTTTTCCTTCTTCAATACTTTGCATGAAATTTTTGACCTGGGAATCCATCATATCTGCTTGGTGGATTATACAAGCCTCGATGGTCTTCGGCATCCGTGGAGATCCAAACTCATATTTGCCATGATGACTGAGAATTATGTGACAGATATAATCCTCCAATTTTTGATCAAACTCTTTTCCCCTCTCTCTCAATTTTCCAATCTTTTCTCGTATCCATCTGTCTCCTATCACGATATGCCCAATGAAATTTCCCTCATCTGTTTTATCGATGGCTGCAGTTGTCTTATATTCTCTCAGTTTTCCAACATCATGAAGGATTGCACCAGTAATCAATAAATCTTTATTGATGTCTGGATACATCTCACAAATATTGTTACATAGTCGTAAGACTCCAACCGTATGCTCTAGATTCCCTCCAACATAATTGTGATGATGAGTGATTGCTGATGGAGAATGTGTAAATTCTCTTACAAAATCCTTGTTATCAAAAAATGCAGACAACAAATCTTTCAACTGCTGATTTTCAATTGTTTTTATTTCCTTTTCAATCTTTTCGTACAATTCTGCTATACGTTCTTCTTCAAGAGCCTTAGTAAAATCACTCACAATATA
Organism: uncultured Thermoplasmatales archaeon; assembly: GCA_964646685.1. GTDB lineage: Archaea > Thermoplasmatota > E2 > DHVEG-1 > DHVEG-1 > CAZYFW01. The sequence continues at coordinate 4,214 of CAZYFW010000002.1, read as the reverse complement.
TTCGTTAGGGTTGCATCTACGTAGGCCACCAGTAGTTTCATTGATTGATATCTGAAGTTTTTCTTCATATGTTTCTACATTTCCCAGTCGGATTTGCACAACATCTCCAACTTTAAAACTTTCATATAATCGTTTTACTCTCTCTCTGTTATCTCCGCCCCAGAATTTGACACCAACATCTCCTGTTTTGTCGATTGCAACAAAGCTAAACCATGTTCCCCGTTTGTACGATCGTGGCGGGTTTTTCATAGTAACAGCAAAAAAATCATTGACAACATCCCCTTCCCGCAGATTCTCGACAAATTGTTCTTTACTTCTTTTTCCAGTATCTGCTTTTATCATGGTCTGTTTGTCGCCTTTTTTATCATAATTATAAATATCTGTCATTCGTAAGCCTCCTCAGATGTTTTTAAGGTGTAAATCCTATAAAGTTACAGTTTATACACTTTTCCTTCTTTAACTATTTCAACGTCTTTTACCGCTCGTTGAAACATCTCAGGATGTTCAGTATGAATTGGATATAATATTTTGGGATTAATATCTTTAATAAGATTTTTTAGATCATTACCACAAATGTGACCAGAGCAATGTGATTGTACAAATTTAAGATCAAAATGATTCAACCAGTTATGCATCCTATCATAGGACATTTCCATCTCTTCATTAAACGGCTCTGACAATGAATGAACATACACACCGTTTTTTGGTTTTAAATCAACAAGCATGTTCAGATACCAAAAGTTCAATACTACCATGTAATTTGCAGGATTTTTTCTAATTTCATCTGCGGTGATAATATTTGGATAGTTCAATCTTTTTTTGATGTAATGGTCAGAATAATCTTCATCAACATATGTTCCTGTGAGTCTCTTTGGTTTCAGCAATAGAATATGGTCATCGATGCTATTGGGCGTTCTGAGTTTTTTGTCTTTATGGTATCGCTCGAGAAAACAGGCGTGCTTGAAACTTATTACGAGCTTTTTTCCAAGGTCCTTCGCAATCTTATAAAACGTTGTAAATCTGTCAACATCCTTGAAATTAAAATCGACGAAGGTAAGATTATTACAATTTTCAATCTCTCCTTTTGATTCGGCGTAAACCTTTTGTTCAGATTCATTTACCTTATTAATGTCAATTCTTGTGCCCTCAGTGATCATAGCAATTGGCTCCGTCTCTTTAGTTGCGTTGATGAAATCAACAGTCATTTCTGCATGTAGACCATGCATCCGAAGATCTCCGGTATAAACAACACAACCTTCTGAAGTATGGATGATAAATCCATATGCTCCAGGAACACTATGATCAACATGAATAGGTTCAATTTCTATTGAATCAATGTGAAATTTATTTCCTGTTCTAAATGTGTGAAACTTTCGTTGTATCGGTGGTTTTTTGTAATTACATTTGAAAACCGGGCGTTCTTTGTAGTTGATAACCTCGTTTTCAATGGTTCGTTGACTTTGCTCTTCGACTGCATCTAAAATGTATTTACATGTTTCTCCACAATAAATGGGAATGTCTCTATGAAGAAATGAAATATAATTTGCATGATCTGCATGAGCATGTGATAAAACCACCCCTGAAATCTCTGGTTCTTGCGCCTTTCTTCCAAAATGTTCTAACAGATCGTTCCGATAGACTCCACCTATGTCGGGAATCAAGTCAAGTTCAAGAAAATCTCCTATGCCATTCGCAGATCTGGGCATCAAAAATTCTTCAAAATATAAACCTCTTCTCTTAAAACCCATGCCAAAATCTAAAAATATTTTTGTACCCTGATCCTCAAGGAGAGTTTTATTTCCGCCTATTTCATTTACTCCCCCATAAAACGTTAGCTTAACCACGTAGTTTCACCGTTTGTATGTTTTATCAAACAGCGACTAAATAAAGTTTATTGAAGAAAGAATAAAAGAAAAAAAGAGGAGAGGTGAATGAATCTAATCCTTTTTTTGACGGGCAAGCTCCCTTGCACGCTGCCCAACGACAAATAGTTTAGCGATAAATGTAATCTCGTTTGCCTCTTCTTTATCTGTTACTTGCCCTACGATCATCATAGTATCTATTTACTACGTTGGTAGTTTACTTTAAAAGGTCTTGTTGTACAAATGTTGCCAAATGTGGTTTCCAAGTCTTATCGAAACTAATAAAACATGGTTGTTTATTTAAGGGCTGTAAGGGTGTCGCCTTTATGACTGAAATAAAAATAAACGGCATGCTTACATCTTACGATAAAAAAAATCTTACAATAGCCACTGTTTGTTCTCATTCTAGTCTTCAGATTTTTAACGGTGCAAGAAAAGAAGGATTTAAGACATTAGGCATTGCTGTTGGAGAAAAGAAAAAATTTTATGATGCATTCCCTCTTGGCAAACCTGATGAGTTCTTAATCGTTGATAATTACAAAGACATTGCAAAATATGCTAAAGAACTCCGTGAGAAAAATGTAATAATCATACCTCACGGCTCCTTTGTAGAATATCTTGGTGCTAAAGAATTTCTAAAACTCGAGCTACCTACTTTTGGAAACAGAAACGTCCTTATGTGGGAATCTGACCGTAAAAAGGAAAAACAATGGCTAGAATCTGCTGGTCTTACGATGCCAAAGCAAGTTAAAGATCCCAAAAAAATAGATAAACCCGTAATAGTAAAATATCATGGTGCAAAGGGCGGTAAAGGTTTTTTCGTTGCCAAAACATATGAGGAATTTTGCAAAAGGGTGGACACCAAAAAACCATATTTCATCCAGGAATTTGTATTGGGAACCCGCTATTATTTACATTATTTCTATTCGCCTATTCAGAACAACGCGTACAAATTAAGTAAAGGGAGCCTACAGTTACTTTCTATGGATAGGCGTGATGAGACAACCATTGATGAAGTGCAACGTCTGGGCTCTATTGCTGAGCTTGAGGAGATAGGCATTCATCCAACATTCGTTGTAACCGGCAATATCCCAATTGTCATGAGAGAATCTTTACTTCCTAAGGTTTTTAAAATGGGTGAAGACGTTGTTGAAAAATCCTTGAAACTTTTTGGCGGAATGATAGGGCCATTTTGTCTAGAAACAGTGGTCACTGAAGATTTAGAGTTCAAGGTATTTGAAATTTCTGCAAGAATAGTTGCAGGCACAAATCCATATTCTGCTGGTTCTCCATACGCTGAATTCATTCAACCTGATTTATCTACAGGTAGAAGGATTGCTCAAGAAATAAAATATGCAAATAAGAAGGATAAGTTAGAAGAGATTTTGAGCTAAAAATCAAGTGATTATTTGGCCTTCTTTTCTTTTTCATTACGCCATAGGCCTATCGCAACAAGTATCAGCCCGATAAACCACGCGAAATATATATACGTCCCTAAATTAATCAATAGGCCGCCACTTACGAAAGACGAGATAAATACTATTATCCCTGCCACAACCAATAATAAATTTATTAAGTTCATTTTACCACCTGAAACTTAATATAATATCCTAACTAATAAAACTAATGATTATTTTCGATTTTTGAAATACCTTTTTCCTAAAAAATATCCAATAATTGTTATTGCTATCAACGATATTAATAATATATTCATCGTTGTATTAATTCCTGTATTAAAAAGAAATATATTAAAGATAAGCAAAAGAATCCATAAGGTTAAAAGAACTGCTACAGCCTCTCCGGGTGTTCTAGGTACTGGAATCGATGGCATTATATCACAAAATAAGAATTCTTCAATTTCTTTTAACATTTTTGGAGATGAAAAAATAAAGTGATTGTTTAGACCGCATTATTTGGGTTTCATTTTCTTTCTTTTTCGAGACCCCGCCCAAGATTCTATTACAACAAAAGGAATTAAATAAGAATATGCCCAAATTTGTAATAATCCAAGCGTATCTTTAGAGATGTCAACATTTGTATAAATTAAACCTATCACAAATATGCCAATCAGAATTAAAGAGATTATAAATGCAATTAAACCATTTCTTTTATGATCTTTATCAGTTAATACATCTTTTAATTTCTGACCATATATCCATAAATAAACAAAACCGCAAATCCCAAAGGAAAAAATATAGAAACCTGCCCATAATCCAATCTGTTCGGGAATTTTTAAATATTCAAAAACTGGAAGCGATAAGTAAATGATGCCGACTAACAAAATCGTCAAAAATATTGGAACAATACAAATTAATAATCTACACTTTTAGCTTATATTAAATAAAACAATTA
>CAZYFW010000001.1:31447-40355 GCA_964646685.1 uncultured Thermoplasmatales archaeon | reverse complement strand
CGTATCAAATAACAAGATATATCCAGATACTATACCTGTGATAAAACAATTAAAACAACATGGATACAAACTAGGGATAATCACAGATGCAGATTTTGATGTAGTTGAAGGCATCATAAAAAAGCATAGACTCTCAGTTTATCTCGATGTTAAAGTAATATCTAGTATAATCAAATCTTATAAACCTGATCCTTTAATGTTTAACGAGGCGATAAAATTAGCGAAATGCACTCCCCAAGAAGGAGTGTACATAGGTGATTCTGAATTAGATATCAAAGGTGCAAAAGAAATAGGATTAAAAACTGTCATCATACGACGAGGAGATATACAAAAACAAAATCAAGAAGCAGACATAACACCTGATTTCAAAATTAATAATTTATTAGAATTACCTAAGATACTATCTGAACTAGATGGAGTGAGGAAAACATGAAAATGAAAACTATCTATATAAATATGAGGTGTAAAATGCGAGTATTAATCGGTGGTAGTGACTTGATTAGTAATACATTTACAAGGTTTTTGATTACGAATAATTGCAATTTTAGGGCTTATGATATGAACAAGTAAAATATTTGCAAGGTGAATAATATGAAGGCATTGTTGGTTAGAACAGGTCCTGCTTTTGATGTTCCCGGCCGATATTGTATATTATTATTGTTTTCCAGTTCCGCTATAGTTGCAATTGGAAGTATTCTCAAGCAATATGATATAGACGTAGCTTATTGGCATATTCCAATCAAACTAGGAATTCCGCGAACACAAAAGAAATATGAGGAACGATTGGAAAAATTTAGAATTCTTATCAAAAATTCTTCCTATGATTTTATAGGTTTTACTTGTGTCGCAGGTGATGAATACCCACATATTCTTGAATTTGCAAAAATTTGTAACGAAGAGAAACCCGATACTATAACAGTTCTGGGTGGTTACCATGCAACTGCATTAGCTCGGGAAATCATGGAAGAATCAAAATATATTGATATTATTGTAAGAGGAGATTTCGAACCTATAAGTAATAAATTTGTTAAAGCACTAAAAAACCATAAGCTTTTCAAAGATGTGCCAAACATATTATTCAGACAAAACGGCAAAATAATCGAAACTCCGAAGATGTTAATAACATATGATGTTAACTCATTGCCATTTTACGATTTCTCAATATTGGAAGAATATATGCCGAGTCTGAGTACTCTATGCATAGAAGGAAGTCGAGGGTGTATGTACAAATGCGAATATTGTGCAGAGGCCAATGTTAGAGGTGGCCATTTCTGGTCTGTAAAAAAACCAGAGAGATTGGTCAAAGAGTTGAAGATCTATTCGTCATTTATGGAGGAACATAGCGGCTATAAAAGATTCTTTTTCGCAGATCCAATATTCGGCGCCGATCGTAAATGGCTAAAGAGCTTTTGTAACAAACTGATTAAATCAAAATTAAATATTACGTGGGGATGTGAAACTCGTGTAGAAAGATTAAACGGAGATGAAATATCGCTCATGAGGGACTCCGGTTGTCTCTATATGTTTCATGGTTTTGAATCAGGTAGCCCTAGAATGTTAAAATTAATGAAAAAAACCAATAATCCCAAAAAATACCTAGAAAATACATTCGAAGTTATTAACAAAGGTAGAGAACATGGCATATACATACTGGGTAGTTATATGTTGGGTTACCCAGGTGAAACCATGGATACACTACAAGAAACCAGAAATCTCATTGAGAAACACATTAGCATTGGTGGAGAATATTTTTATCCTACAGTATTTTTATTTATGCCATATCCAAATACTCCTGCATATATCAAACTGGACGAATATAATAAAAGATTTGGTACGAAGGTTTTAGTAGATAATCTTTGGAAACACTCTAAAACGCCTTACGAATCAATAACAATTCAACCTAGTAAAGAGCTAGACCCTGATACTTTATTAAGAATTTATAAAGAGATACATGGATGGTCAAAAGGTGAATGTTATAGTGATGAATTTGCCAGTGTGTTTGGTATACCGGCAAATATCGACTATATAGATGCAGACTTGATTGACTTTAAAAACCCCTGCTGTTTGCCTCCACCAGATATATAAAAACCTGAGAATAATTGATTTCTAATGGGTATAAAGATGTGAAAAATATGTACATGATTGTAGGCGGTAGTGGTTTTATCGGTACCAATTTTGCAAAGTTCTTGGTTGAGAATGATTATAATTTTAAAATTTATGATAAGAAGAAATCAAAGTTTTTGCCAAAAAATGTTGACATTATATTGGGTGACATTCGTGATAAAACAAAACTATCGCATGCAATGAAGGATTGCGATGTTGTTTTTCACTTGGCTACAGTCCCTCCATCTTTACGTCTTCTAAGTAGAGAAATTTATGATATCGACGTTAATGGCACTAAAAATGTAATTAATTGTGCTAAGAATATTGGCGTTGAAAAGGTAGTTTTCACATCAAGTGCATCTCATGTTTATGGGCTTGTCAAATCTAGTTCTTGTCCAATAAAGGAGGATGAGAATCTAAATCCAATAAATGAATATGGGGAGAATAAAGTAATTTCTGAAGAAGTATGCGAAAATGCTAATAAAGACGGGTTAAGCACTATTGTGTTACGTCTCTCTATGGTTTTAGGCCCCTTTAATTTTGATCCTATTCTAATAGAAAATATGATGACTCTCTTTAGTAATAAGAAAGCGATTATTGCTGGAGGTGGAAAAAGCAAGAATCAGAGTGTTCATGTTGAAGATGTAATTAGTGCATTACTATCTTGTGCGGATGCATCACTTTCCAATTACGAGGTTTTTAATATTTCTGGAAAGGAGATATTGACTATTAATGAATTTATGGAATTATCTAAGCAAGTTATTGGCTCTAGTTCAAATGTTGTTCATCTGCCACTGTTTCTGGCAAAAGGCATAGTTAGTTTGGCTTGGAGTTTAAATAAATCAGATATTAATCCATCTTATCTTGATCTAATGGCACAAGATCAATACTTTGATATAAGTAAAGCAAAAAAAAATTTAAATTGGGAACCAAAAAAATCAGTAAAAGATGCATTGGAGGATACCATCAAATTTTTTAGAAAAGAAAATATTCATCAAAACAGCGAAAAACAATACTAAAAATCTACTCATTCCGCAAGAAGTCTATGAACCCTTTTAACCAAATCGTCGGTATCAAAAGGCTTTGTAATATAATCAGAAACCTTTAACTCATCAAGCATCTGCTTATCATTACCTCTAAAAGCAGTAGCAGCAGTAAAAAATGCAACCTTAAGATCTTTTAAACTACTTTCCTGCCTAATTTTTTCACAAACCTCACGCCCACCCATCCCAGGCATAAATATATCCAAAAGCAACAAATCTGGCTTTACCTCAACGTTTTTAAGAAAATCTAAAGCCTCTTTTCCACTATATGCTGCAACTGTATCATAACCTTCAGATTCAAGAATCTCTTTTACCAGTCCGACAGTATCTTTTTCATCATCAATAATCATAATCTTTTTGGTCATTTTTCATCAACATTCATAGAAATGTCATTAATTGTTTCTTTACCCAAATGTTCCATTTTACCAATAAAAAACCACCTTTTGAAATCTAAGACTGAATGTCCCATAATTCCTTCCTCAATGTATTCAAATTGAAGGTTTGTAATTTTAATCTTTTAATATTTTATGTACTCTCTTCAGGAGATCATCATTATCAAAAGGTTTAGTGATATAATCCGAAATGTTCAATTTTTTAAGCATTTCTTTTCCTTGCTCTCTAAAAGCAGCTACTGTGAGAAAAGCAAGCTTAAGGTCCTTTAAGTTTTCTTCATCCCTAATCTTTTCACATAGCTCTCTACCGCTCATCTCAGGCATGAACATATCAACTAAAACCAAATCAGGTTTGGCTTCTGTTTCTTTTAGTATCTTTAAAGCCTCCTTGCCATTGGGGGCAGTCATCGTATCAAATCCTTCAGTTTTTATAAGAAGGTTGATCATTTCCCTTAAATCTGGCTCATCATCAATAATCATAATTTTTTTTACCATTCGCTCTCACCCATAACCTTATCCACAATCATAGAAATATCATTAATGGTCTCTTTATCAAGATTCTCTATTTTACCAATAAAAAAGCCTTGCGCTTCATTAGACTTAATCAACAAAGAGGTATCTTGAACAAAAAGAGGTATCTCAAATTTCTTAATATCTTTCAATGCTGAAACATTATCAATTACAACACAGCGTATATTTTTCTCTTTAAGCACTCTATCCAGCGTTGTTTTGATGTCATTTGGATTATTATTCACGGATGTACAGTTCTCAGCATCACATTTTCCTCCAGATGCATCTATAAAATGCATAGAGGAGGTATCAATGTTATAAAGGTCAAGATAACTTGATATCTCCTTATAAGGATTTTCAAGACATACATAACAAACACCTTTTACATCCTTAACAAGAGATGGAAGTTTTTCCTCAAATTTTTTCTTGGTAGTAAGAATAAATGCTTGACCAAATTCAGATAATTCTCTAATCAATGATCTGAGCTTCCAGACTCCAGCAACAATTAATAAAACAAAAGCAATGCCAAATATTTCGTCCAAAAATATTTGACCAGTAATTTGATAAGCTTCGAGTATTTTAAACGCTCCAAATAAAACAAAGGAAAACATACCCATTAAAATAAATAAGAAACCAAGTTTCACTTCAGCCTTTGTCCTATTTACTATTCCAAATAGTATTACTACTGCTATTAAACTAAAAAAGAAAACAAATATGCTAAATATTCCATTCAAGGTTATTGAATCCATACTTACCTTTTGTTAGCATCCTTAATAAATCTTTGAAGGTCCCTTATACTGACATTCAGGGTCTCACTAGAGGGACCTCTATGCTCAACCAATCTCCTTACCCCATCTCTAACAGCTTCAGATCTATTAGGATACTCTCCTAATTTAATTAATTCATCTATCTTTTCCAACATATTTTTTGTCAATCTTATCTGAATAGTTTCCATTTTATATCACCACGCATCCTAGTAGTGTCCCACCCATAGCGTAAATGCATCCCTATAGGCATTACACGACAATTACATATAACCAGCATCATTTTATAAAATTATCCCTTTGAGAAAATACTCAATTTTATTCTTTCTTTTCAAAGAACTTATTTAAATCTTTTCCAGAAACTTTCATTTTTGAAACACGCCTATGTTCAAATAACAAACCTCCAACAGTAACAATAAGTGCGATAAGCATGATATATTCAATAATATGCTGTTCCCCTTCTTCAAAAACCATCACACTAAATGACTGACTAGCTTCGCTCCACTTACTTCCATCAAGCGTTGTAACATTTGCACGAAATCGATAATTACCATCGGAAACGTAACTTGGTAACTTAAATCCCTCAGCAAAAGATGACTTAGTTTCAACAGCAACAGTTTTACTTTCAGATAACAAAACAACGTCATCAGGATCTAAAACATCATATGTAACTGTAACATCAATACGACCTTCAGCCTCACGATTTCTAATCTCAACAATTACGTGAAACGAATCACCTGGTCCAAAGACATCACCCTCTACCAATGAGACTGAAATCTCTAGAACAGCAGATGACTCACCAACAGTATTCTGTACAAAAAACAAAACTACCATTAAATAAACAAATATTGGAAACAAAGCATAACAACTTTTCTTAACTACATATGTGCATCCATAGCGCAATGTCCTTCATACCCTCCAATGAACAGTAATAAACTTAAGGTGATGTTTAAATGTTTTGATGAACTAATACATAATGTAACTATCTATAAAGTTGCCAATTTTCTTTTTCAGACTCTGCTATTTTTTTATCTACTTTATTCCTAATTTTATCAATATCATCAGTTTCTTCTTCTACTCTTCCTTTATCATACTCCCGATTCTTAATGGAATGCTCTCTCATCTTAAAAAACCAAAACAAAATAATTGTCACTATAGCCACTATAAAACCAACAATAACCCACAAAGGTATTCCTTCTGACGATCGTGCTTTAACTGTGAATGTTGCTTGAGCACTTGCCGTCTGCCCATCACCATAATGATGCACTACCTCGAAGATGTAATCTCCAGAATTCAACCCTGTTGTATATATGGTTTTGTTAAATGCCAATTGCCCCAATATGGATATATTTTCCTCCTCTGACCAAATAATCTCTTCTTCATTATAGAGTGTATAATTTATAGTAGCATTAACCAGGCCGGACTCTCCAACATTAATTAGTGTTATCAGTGCTTCGATGTTTTCTGATTCAAAAATAGAATCTGCTGTTAGCTCCAATAAAACATCAAAAAGGAAGCCTTCTGCTTCATATATGTATATGAGTTGATATTCTACATCTGGTTCAAGTTTGTTATCCCCTGTCAGATTACACCATGCAAAGGTTGCGCCGATATCGATATTTGTTGCATTTTCTCCAACCTGGCCTTCATAGCTGCAATTTATTATGATTTGGTCACCGTCTGAGCAACCTATTCCACTGTCTCCGACATTTGCTTGATAGGCACCATTTGCTAATGTTGTTGTAGTTATTGAATTGCTATTTTCATTATTTGTCAAGGTAACAATCTGACCAGATGGAATATCGCTGCCGTTATTCATATCAATGTAGCCTCTAACAAAATAAGAACCAGAACCGCCTGCTTCAGGAACATAGTAGAAACTTAACGATAATGCAATAACTACAATTCCGGCGATGATTATGCTTAGGTGCTGACGGATGATTAATTTTAGTGATGTCATTTCATCAATTTCCTTAGTTAATTGTTATTATATGTTCTTCAAATTGCCCATTCTCTCTTCAGATTCTGCAATTTTTTTATCTACCTTATTCCTAATTTTATCAATATCATCAATTTCGTCTATCACATGATTCATGTCATAATCCTCATCTCTAGTAGAAGAACCTCTCATCTTAAAAAACCAAAACAAAAACAAAATAATTGCCGCTATAGTCACTATAAAACCAACAATAACCCACAAAGGCATTCCTTCTGACGATCGTGCTTTAACTGTGAATGTTGCTTGAGCACTTGCCGTCTGCCCATCACCATAATGATGCACTACCTCGAAGATGTAATCTCCAGAATTCAACCCTGTTGTATATATGGTTTTGTTAAATGCCAATTGCCCCAATATGGATATATTTTCCTCCTCTGACCAAATAATCTCTTCTTCATTATAGAGTGTATAATTTATAGTAGCATTAACCAGGCCGGACTCTCCAACATTAATTAGTGTTATCAGTGCTTCGATGTTTTCTGATTCAAAAATAGAATCTGCTGTTAGCTCCAATAAAACATCAAAAAGGAAGCCTTCTGCTTCATATATGTATATGAGTTGATATTCTACATCTGGGTCATCTAAAAAATATATTTTTCCATTCTCCCTCCATATCATATCTGATGAAATGACCCTTCCACCTGATGTTTTAATTGTGAGATTTAGATAATTTGGATATGGATCTATTACTTCCATGTACGTCCAGTTGTTTTTGTTTATGTTCACTATTACTGTTATAGTATTGTTTTTAGCATCAATTCTAGTATCAATAATCGTTCCCACACCATGCGTTACCTCTATTACAGTATCTGCTTCAGTATCCCAAATAAATAGCTTGTCACTATCACCATTGACCGATATCAAAAATGAAGCGTTGCCGTTCATGTATACAAAGCGTTCATCATTCAATATGCCATTAGGGTCAATAAAGACATCATTTATTCCATCTTCATTTGTATCATTGGCATAAAAACTTTCATTAAGCTCTATACCGTAGAGATTTTTTATTTGGTCTGTAGTTGTCAAAGATTCCTCTTCTTCGGTATCGCTAGTGATGGGCGAGGAGGAAGGGGGATGAGAGGGTCCACCGCCTCCTCCCTCCGATTCTGTAACACAATTAATGCTGAGGTATGAATCTGACCATTGGTTTAGTGAGTCCCAGCTTGCATAAGACCAGACACGGTAGTAATATGTCGTTGAAGCACTTAATCCTGTATTGGATGAACTTGTTCCTGTGCCATTGTATACTTGTGTTCCATCTGTTACATTAGTTGGGTATGAACCTGTTTTACGTCTTATATGTGTATTATTTGCTCCAGCTCCTTTAGTCCAGGCCAAATTTATTTGGCTAGAGCTAACTGCAGTTGCAGTTAGATTAGCTGAATCACCAGGTTTAGTGAGGAAAATCTTATCTGATCCAGTTGAACTATCTGCAGAGTTATTTGCATAGGCATGGAAATGATACAGTTGTCCTTTTGTCAGATTGCTTATATTGGCATTGAATATATCCCCTGTAGTTTTTGTTTGGTTACTTGTATTAGTTCCATAAGTCGTATTAGTTCCATATTCAAATCTAACGGTGCAATTCTCTCCACCATGATGTTGTAAATAACCCCTAAGTGTTGAATTGGTTTCTTCTATTCCTGTGGATGCATTTGTAACAACCGTCGGTGGAGAGCATTCCGTAGTGTTGATACCACTAGTATTAGTATCTGACCACTGGTGTAGCGATCCCCATGTTGAATAAGACCATGCTTGATAGTAATATGTAGTAATTTCAGTGAGTCCGGTATCCTCATATGCCATCCCTGTATCATTGTAAACTTCTGTTCCTGTACCTCGTCCCCAATTTGAAGAGTTGTACCGCTCGATATATGTATTATTTGCCCCAGTACCTTTTATCCAACTTAGATAAAGTAGTGATGAACTATTAGCCTGAGCCGTAAGACCTACTGGTGCTTGCGGTTTAGTCAATAGTGATGCATTTTCTCCATATATTAAATCGTTTGAATAATTCACTGCCGCACGATAATGATAAAGAGTACCAGGAGATAAATCATCAAGATCGTTTAGATTTTCAATAGTTACTCTTGAAAA
>CAZYFW010000001.1:16326-31437 GCA_964646685.1 uncultured Thermoplasmatales archaeon | reverse complement strand
AGGCGAAAGCGGAATCAATTCATATTCTCTAAATGACAAATCTACAGTACTATCATGATTCCATGAAGAGCCACTATTGGATGACCATACTCTATTCCCACCAGTATACGACGCAGACAAAGATTCGTATGCCCAATTTATATAGTTTCCAGCATCTCCATCAGGACATCTTAAGATCAAGGCATATTTTGTACTCACCGTTAATTGATACGCTGTTGCAAAATCTATATTGTACCAACCCATATTGCCAATTTGACTGGCATCAACAGTAGACTGCAACAAATAATCTCCAGTTGGCAATCCACCTCCAGTTGTTGCTTTAATACCAACAAAAAAATTCTCTGGACTGCCAATCTTTCGTATTTTAAGGCCGACTCTTCCAACATAGTGGTTCTGATTTTGACCAACAGACCCTACAGTAAATGTCTGGCCGCTGCACCAATCTCCATATATGGTAATGCCATCAGTATTTCCATCTTCGTAATATTCAAAAAGAGTTGCTGTTCCACCGATGTTATAATTAAAAGTTTGATCACCCGTTATAGTTTCATTTGTTGTTTGATTCCCATAACTTATATTGGTGTTATAATCAAACCAAACTGAATAATTCTGTGGCGCTTCTCCATTTAAATACCCCCATAATGTAGCGTTTGTTTCCTCAACACCTGTAGATGCATTTGTGACAACTGTGGGCGGTCCAGCTGTTGTCGTGAATTGGAATATTTCACTAGCGTTCGTGTCTATTCCATCATTAACAGTTACATTCCACCAATATGTCGTAGAAAAATTACTAAAATTACTATTAATTTGGCTATATGTTCCATTTCCAATACTTTCATTAATTCCAAATATTTGCCAAGTTCCTGATGAGTTACTGTACCAAGTTATAGTCACATCGTCTCCATCAGCATCATTTACTGTAATATTCAGTGAGGGTGTTAAACTGATATCAGTACTACCATTGCTTGGCTCTTCGTTGGTAATGATTGGTATGCTGTTAGTCGTATTAGTTGCACTAGCATTTGCGTCCGACCATTGATCAAGTGTTGTAGAATCGTAAGCCCAAGTTGTATAAGACCATGCTTGGTAGTAGTAAGTATTACCTCCCGAGAGTCCCGTATCTTCATATTCTGTCCCTGTATCATTGTAAACTTCTGTTCCTGTACCTCGTTCCCAATTGGAGGCGCTGTATCTTTCTATGTATGTGTTGTTTGCTCTTGTGCCTTTGGTCCAATTCAAATAAATCATTGATGAGCTATTTGTTTTGGCATTTAGGCCAGTTGGAGCTAGTGGCTTAGTAAGTAACGTCATATCACCTCCGGTGTCGTCGTAAAGAGTGTTATTTGCATACGCTTTATAATAGTACAATTGCCCCTGAGCTAAACCAGTTATTTCGGCGGAGAATTCATTACCTGTAGTTTTTGTTTGATTGGTAGTATTGGTACCGTAAGTTGTATCCACACCATATTCAAATCTTACAGTGCAATTTTCGCTACCATCATATTCAAGATAGCCATTTAGAGTGGCATTATTTTCTTCAACACCCGTAGATTCATTTGAAACTACCACAGGCATATCTTCGATAGTTGTAAAATGATAAATTTTGTTTGTCCAAGAAGTTCCATCGCTGACGTTTACTGACCAATAATATGTGGTGTTATAATTATTCATAGATGTCGGTGTCTGAATATATGTACCGTTATTTACTGTAATATTGGATCCTATTAACGCCCAATTGTAGGTAACCCTGACTCCAACCCTGTATCCCTTTCCAGTCATTTTGTTTACTACATCATGCTCCCAATCCCAAAACTCACAATCAAGATTTGAAATGTCACTCCATTTCCAAGAAGCAGGAGCATTTGAATCATTTGTTATATTGCAGCTTATCCAAGTTGTACCCGTTATTAAATTCCATGTCAAATTATGTGCGTTACCATTTGTTCCATTAAAAATCGGCACTAAACGATAAATTATCCAATCTCCATCTTCAGCTGTACCACCAACCCTTGCAACTAATTCTACTCTGGTAATGGTACCTAAATTACTTCCATTACACGTGTTGTTATCAAGAATAAAAACTTTTTGATGCTCACCAATAGAAGCTGCACACGTATTATTATCACTATCAACTAAGTAAGATTTTGGATATGAGGGATGAGTTGTCCAATTACTAAAACTATAATTATTAAAATACCATGTACGAGTAATTTCACCGGATGAATTACTTCGAAATATGATGCTCATATTGTCTCCTTCCGGATCGTTCACAGTTATGGAAAGAGGTGGATTTAAATCCTGATTATTACTGCTATTACCAGGTGAGGGATTTGAAACTAATGGGGCCACACCAGATGCTGTGACATTTTCTACAATTATAAAAAATGATAAAGAACTAATAAGCAACATAATAATTACTATTATTGATATCTTATCTTGGTAAGTATGTGCCACGTGCATCCCATCTCAACGCATTAAGACATTACTAATGCATTACATAAAAATTACATAAAATATTGCTTTATATTTTTTTCCCTAGTATTTTCAAAATATTACGTTTTTTATAAAATTATATAATAAAATTTATATACCTTATATATTACTTATTAGGTATGAATTAGGTGTTAATATGAATAAAAAAATCATTATAATCGTATTACTTGCAATATTCCTTACTGCTACAATCTTTTCTATGTCGGTCGTAGCAGAAAATTCATCAGAAGATACTGGACTTGCTTTGGTGCCGTCAGAAATTTCCATCGAGCTTGATTCTCAACTAGACAAACCTATTGCCACTTCAGGTACAAAAACAATCGATATGACTGTTAAATATAAATTAGATATGGGTGATTTGACTGCAAGACTCCTTTTCAATAGACGAATAGGTAGATTTTTGCTATTTGGATTTGGGTACATCCTTAAGATGAAAGGAGAACCTTCTGCAAATATCGACCTTAGTGTAGACTGCCCAGACTGGTGTACAGTTAGTTTAGAAAACTCAAACGTTACAGCAGAAATAAGCAACATTTTCAAAGAAGCAGAACCGGTACAATTAACAATCTCTGTCAATGAGGATGCACCTGCTCTTGAACCAGGTGATATTGTTATCACGGCAGAAAGCAAAGCCATATGGGGTATAGGCGGAGCCACAAATAAAACAACAATCTCAGTTATGGCAGCTTATGATTCAGCATTGGACGTTAATGCAACGTTAAACAGAGAGATATCTCCAGTTAATGAAACAATTATTCCAATAAACATTACAAACAGCGGAAATGGGGAGACAATTGTAAAAGTATCTTTAGAAACATATCCAGAAAATTGGAACGTGTCATTAGAAGAAGAAAATATAACAATTGATGTTGGAAAGATACAACAGGTAAATCTTCTTGTCAAACCTGTCAAAACATTTGAAAATGAAACGATACAACTTAAATTTACGCCAATCTCAACATCAGATGAAGATGTAAGTGAGACCGATCTGCAAGGAGAAGTTGTATCATTGAGTTTAACGTTGTTAAACGACGGCAGCCTCAAGGATGAGGATGGCATTCCTGGATTTGAGATAATAATAATTCTTTCTATTGCTATTGTAGCTATTGTTATCATTGTATTGTTTTTGAAATGGAAAAAGGATTGATCGTTCATCTCTTTCCCTTTCTTTTTTTCTTTACCTTAAGTTTTTAAATAAGAAACAGTATCGTGTTTTTCTACCATGCGATGAGATTTTATGCCATCTAAAATAGAACACATTGATGAGATATTCAAACTGTTACATCAAGAATTGGACAGATACGATCGACCTATTGCTTCCAGATCAAAATGGGATGAGATCGTTAATACTCCCTTTACAACTTTAATCTCTTGCATTCTAAGTCTGAGAACCAAGGATAAAGTAACAGAACAAGCCTCAGTCAGACTGCTTAAAAAATACAATACGCCCAAAAAACTTCTACAACTTCCGGATAAACAAATAGAATCATTGATCTATCCAGTTGGCTTTTATAAAACCAAGGCAAAGAGAATCAAGGAAATATCAAAAACCCTCATTGAAAATTATGATGGAGACGTTCCTAACGACTTTGATGAGCTTTTAAAACTTAAAGGAGTTGGGAGAAAAACTGCAGCAATAGTTATGGTTTATGGCCATAAAATTGCTGACTTTATTCCTGTAGATATTCATGTGCACGTTATCGCAAATCGATTAGGTTGGATTAAAACAAAAACTCCAGACGAGACGATGAATAAATTAATGGATATTATACCTAAAAAATATTGGTATAAGTTAAACAATCTTTTTGTACAATTTGGTCAAAATATATGTGTAACTGTATCTCCTTGGTGTTCACGATGTCCAATTGAAAATTTTTGTCCAAAAGTTGGTGTTGCTAGGAAGAGATAATTACAAAGAATAGCCTACTCTTAAGTTTTTGTTAAAATATTCATTTCCAACTTAAATGTAGTTTTATGTATTCTTGTATTTCCCCGGCTGACATGTTCGTTCTATCGCTGATAATATCTACGAGTTTATCTTTCTCATTCCAATCAGCATAGTACTTTTTTTGTACCTGATTTAAAACAACCTTAATTCCTTTATGTTCTGCAAGTTCTTTAAGTTGTTTTTCCGTGAGTTCATTTAGCAGTTCTTTTTTTATCGACATTTTATTCCTCTGGTATTAATTATAGACCAAGATCGCGTTGTATTTATTTTTGCATGATATTATAAGAAACTAAATTAAACTTTTCTATTGTCTTTTTGTAAAATTTTTCCACACAAAAAGAACCGATTAATTTATAAATGAGAAATAATATTCATTGTTGTAAAATGAGCGGATGGGATGCAGGACGAAGATAGGATAGTTACTTCTCCAGATATGTTGAGGCCTCTTGTTGTCCGGGCTTTAAGGAGGAGCGGCGTCAGGAAAAAAATAGCGGAATATCTTTTTGAGATTGGTCCTGGTGGGAGCTATACTTCTGAGATTGCTTATAATGTAGAAACGACTCCAACGAATGTAATCGGTGCCATCCGAGGGATGGACTCACGATACCGTAAAGAGGAATCGCTCCTAAGTCTAAATATCGTTGAACGGGTTGAGGCCAGCAAGGATATCAAACTGTACAAACTCACTGATTTTGGAAAAGAAATTGTTGCAAATTTTAAAAAATAATACCATTTTTATGGTCTATATTTCACGTCCTTTTCTATTCACTTCAAACATGGTTGTAACTCGTCCTTCTTCTACTTGTTCCATGTTTCCATCCTCGTATTTTACCACTAGCCACCTACTCGGAGTAGGATATGTGTTAATAATTATTGCTTTTCTTACAGGTAAATTGGGATCAATAGCATCTTTTACAAGAACTTCCATTCCTTTACGAATCCCTCTTTGTTCCAACATTTTTATCCTTCCCATTCATACTCATTGTCAAAACAAATAATTACTAAAAGACATGGCTATAATAAAATACCGCTTGTTGTCTTTTAGAGAGATTTAAATATATTGTATGTGCTTCATAGTAGCTAGGTGGGAGATATAAAAACTAAAAAATTGACGTTGGCATTTTTATGTTTTGCTTGCCTCATATTTTTTGTAGGTTATGTTCTCGTACCTTCCGTGGCAGCAGAACCAGCAAATCTCTCCGTTCTTGATATTTCTTATTACTGTTATAAAAATGAGTCCAACCCTCCAAAATTTTATTATTATATCAATGTCTCACTGTATAATTCTGGAGATGAACCATCTATACCAATGGATGTCATGATCATAGAAGATGGGCATGTTATTTGTCCAGATCACTGTCAGAACGTATCAATTGACATACATGAAAATAAAATATTCACTTTTGATTGGTGCACTCCTCTGGTCAGCAAAGCTATTGAGATTGCTTACGATCCATCTGATCCAGAAACACTCAAAAATGAATACAATTCGGGATCACAGACAATTATAATGGAAGCAGAAGAGTCAAATCGAGAAGAATCAACACCTGGTTTTGAATTGGCAATAATTATAGTTTCTATTGTTATTTCATGTATGGCACTTAGAAGAAACAGAAGAAGATAATGAAATATCTTACAACTTGCTCGTTAGTCTATTTTTCCATCGCTTGGAGCTTTAAATGATCTACTTGAGCGGCATTTTCTTCCTCATAATTAATAACAAACGTTGTCGAAGAGCCAGCTTTTCCTTTACTTCGTAGTCCAATTATTGTAAATGTCTTTTCGCCTAAAAGATTATCATTACTATCAAAGAACTTAGCAATAATAACCACATTCACTGTATCATTCTTAGGATCATCAAGGTCACGGTTGTTTTCAATTCTCCCGTTAACTACTGCTTTGGCGATGACTCCAAACTTATTTTCATTCAATTCCATTGAATAATTAGTAAGAGTAACGATGTCTGATTTAAAGATGTCGTCGTAATCATTTTTCTCTACTTGTGTACCCTGGCATCCACAAAAAATCATAGATGCTAATATTGCTGTAATTAATATGGCAAGCAAATCTTTTCTCACATTTTCCCCTCCGCTTGTTTCTTCTTTAGTTTTATTATAGCTGTAAAAGTAATGAGGATGATGTAATAAATATATTTCTAATCCATGCCATGACTATGAAAAAAGTAATTGATATTGTAAAAATTATAATGTGTATAATTTTTGATACAAAATTTAATAACACATTCTTGTGTTTATGTTATCATTGGATGGATATCAGATGTCTGAATTGGAAACATCAGATGTAGTCAAGAGCCTATTGGTCACTCTGATAAATATTTCTGGAAGAAAAACCAACAAAGGACATGCGATTACTACAATGAATGCGCTGATAAAACAGCTTGAGATTAGATATGATTTTTTGAAAAACGTCGAGATTAAAGATACAAGATATGTTGAAGACGAAGACCCTGTTAGCGTTATGTCCGGCATCAATGCTGTTGTACCATCTGAAATGGGCAAGGCAGTTCATGCAATTATTACAACTATGAATGCATCTCTCGGCAAGAATGCAGGTCATTTTTTCATCAAAGAAATACAAAACAATCTAAGGGATGATTATAAATCGTTTATTAGAGACATGGGTGTTGATTTGGGTCTTATGCAACTAGAATGTGAAATAGAAGATTGGGAAAAATTGATCACTCAAAAAGAATAACAAAATCTCAGGAATATTCTCGTTTTTTTATCTTTCAATTGATCTTTAGCTTGATATTTAGTGAGATATTCGTTTGCATATGCACTTGCATATACACCTGCAAATAAAGTATATAAGTAAGTCAGGTATTATTGGAGAGTAGCACTCTATAAAATTTATAATAAATAATTCCATAGGAGGGATGCTAGAAAGATGGGAAAAAACATACGTAAAATATTGAAGGAAAGGGATGTTGGAGCAATTGGTATTGGCGCAATGATTGTTTTTATTGCCATGGTTCTTGTGGCTGGTATTGCTGCATCTGTTCTAGTACAGACGGCAAATACTTTAGAAATACAAGCCATGCAAACTGGTCGAGAAACTACAGGCGAAGTGGCTTCAGGTTTGGCTGTACTTGACATAGAAGGTCATGTAAGTACCGATATCAATAATCTGGCCATCACTGTACGGCCACGTGCAGGATCACAAGATATTGATTTGTCTGAAACGTTTGTCGAGATATCTGATTCGTCGATAAAGAACGTACTCACTTATTCATCTGATCATTTCTATAATAAAACTGAGATTGATGGAAGTCTATTCACTGCCGCCTTCTATGTTGGATTAACTGGTCAGGATTTCGGTATCATCGTCCTCGAAGATGGAGACGGCTCATGCACGTACACAAGTCCAGTGATTAACAGAGGAGATAAAGTCATGTTAACCGTTAATTGCAGCGCTACCGGAGCATTTGGGCAAGAGTTGGGTGAAAGAACTGATGTATGGGGCATAATTGTACCCGAAGAAGGATCATCTGGAATGTTTGGTTTTAGAACGCCTGCATCATATGGAACCACCACGGTGTTTGATTTGTACTAGGAGGATGATGAAAATGAGAAAGATATGTGAAATCTTAAAGAAGAAGGATGTTGGAGCAATTGGTATTGGCGCAATGATTGTTTTTATTGCAATGGTTTTAGTTGCTGGTATTGCCGCATCTGTTCTAGTACAGACCGCAAACGATTTGGAGATCCAAGCGATGCAAACTGGTCAAGAAACTACGGCCGAGGTTGCTACAGGTGTGCATGTGTTTTCTGTTACTGGTCACGTTAATAATAACGAAATTGACAACATGACAATAGCCATAAAACCACGAGCGGGTTCCGATGACATTGATCTAAGTGAGACAATTATAGAAGTATGTGATGGATCAACAAAAGTTCTGTTATCATATAATTCAAGTGCTACGTGGAACTTTAATGCTAGTGTTGATAGCGACGACGGCCAGGTATTTGGCACAGGCGCATGGAATGAAACTAACGAGGAATTCGGTATCCTGGTTCTCGAAGACGCAGATGGTTCTTGCACTGTAGATACTCCTGTTATCAACAGAGGTGACTTGGTATTATTATGTATATGCACTTCTGCCTGCTTTGACGGCAATGGTCTGGATCCGCGAGAAGATGTCTGGGGAATAGTAATGCCTGAAGATGGATCAGCTGGGATGTTTGCATTTAGAGTGCCTGCATCTTTGACAGCGTATACTGTTTTTGATTTGTACTAGGAGGATGATGAAAATGAGAAAAATATGTGAAATCTTAAAGAAGAAGGATGTTGGAGCAATTGGTATTGGCGCGATGATTGTTTTTATCGCCATGGTTTTAGTTGCTGGCATTGCTGCATCTGTTCTAGTACAGACCGCAAACAATTTGGAAATCCAAGCTATGCAAACTGGTCGAGAAACTATGGAAGAGGTTGCTACAGGCATAAGAGTTGTTGACATAGAAGCAGAATGGACTGAAGCCTATAATGTCAGTGGTACTTGGTATAACGATACACTTGCTAATATGACCATTACAGTTGCGCCACGAGCAGGATCGTCAGATATTGATCTCGACGAGGCAGTAATAGAGATATCAGATTCAAACATCAAGTGCATTCTTACATGGGACACTACACACGAAGATGCGGTTGACAATGACGGGGTATTTGCTACACCTGCCTTTCTGATAGGCCCCGATGACTTTGGTATCATTGTCCTCGAAGACGCAGATGGATCTTGTGGAGGAACTACCCCTATCATCAACAGAGGAGATAAAGTGATGCTTACCATCTGTCTAATAGAAAGTTTCGGTGGTCTAGCCGTAAGAACTGATATAACCGGCCGAATCATCCCTGAAGAAGGTTATGCTGGGGCGTTTGCATTTAGAACTCCTGCTTCATATGCATATGAAGTATACGACCTGTATTAAAACTAGAAATTAAACCAAAAAATAAGTTCGTGTGGCAAAAACCACACAATCTCTTTTTAATTTTTAAGTTAATCTTATTTATCTATATTTATCATATTTTTGTTAGACTTTAAAACCATACATTTTTATTCTCTATTATATTTCTTAGTAATAAGGATGGGCTCTCTTTTGGGTGCCTAAAAACCTTACTTTACTGGGAGGTGAAAAGGTTTAATATCTCTTTCAAGAGGGGAACGTTAGCATTTGATTCTAGAGCTGCCATTGGTATCGGTTCGTTAATTATATTCATAGCAATGATTCTTGTTGCTGGCATAGCTGCGTCTGTTTTCATTCAAACGATGAATAGCCTCGAACAGCAAGCAGTACAGACAGGACAAAATGTAATAAGAGACATCTCTAGTGGATTAAAGGTGACGCAGGTAAGCGGCTATAGTGATGGAACAGATATTACTCAACTGGCAATATTCCTAACAACAACCTCTGGATCTCAAGAAATTGATTTGACCTATGCTTATATATCTCTTTCTGAAACTACTAACCAAGTCATCCTTTCCTATGGCAGTGGTAATTTCAGCAGCAGTGTTCCAAATGGGTTATTCGGTACACTCAATGCAAGTAATCTGACTGCTACTACCTATGGAATCATGGTAATTAGGGATGCCGATAGTTCTTGCTTATCAGGCACACCAACTATTAATAGCAATGATCTCGTCGTTTTATTGATAAATACTTCTAAATGTTTTTCAGGCATTGACACCCGTACAGAAGTATTTGGTAATGTGATACCAGAACAAGGCATTAGTGGCAACATTGGCTTCACTACACCAAGTACTTATGTTGATACCATAATTGATTTACAGCCATAAAAAATGAAAATCCTGATTTAATATTTTTGTCGAATCCTATCTTCCAAAGAAGATTTTCGCAATCTCATATAGCTCTATATCAACTGTTTTTAATTTAGACACAGCCTCATTTAATTCAACTGGTACAATTTTATTCCCCTGCAACGCTACCATTTTTCCAAAGTCGGCGTTTTTAATCAATTCAACAGCTGCGACACCAAACCGTGTTGCCAGGACTCTATCATATGCAGTAGGGCTTCCGCCTCGCTGTACATGTCCTAAAACGGTAACTCTTGTTTCTACATTCATGCGTTCCTCAATTAATTTTGCAATGTAGTGTCCCACTCCTCCAAGCCTCAGATGACCAAAATCATCTTTTTCCTTTGTATTCATGACTAGCGATCCAATATGTTTGGGTTCTGCGCCTTCTGCAACGACGATAATGCTAAAACTCTTACCGCGGGCGTATCGTTCTTTTAAATGTCCACAAACTTCGTCTATATCAAATGGATATTCAGGGATCAATATCTCATCGGCTCCACCAGCAATGCCACTGACTGTTGCAATCCATCCTGCGTGTCTTCCCATCACTTCCAATACCATCACTCGATGATGTGATTCAGCGGTTGTATGTAATCGATCTATGGCTTCAGTGACAATGGATACTGCCGTGTCAAATCCAAAGGTGTAGTCAGTAGCTGAAATATCATTATCTATAGTTTTTGGAACGCCAACAACAGGTATGCCCATTTCATGTAGTTTTAATGCAACTCCAAGAGTATCATCCCCACCAATAGCAACAAGGGCATCGATGCCAAACTTTTTAATATTTTCAATAGTTCTTTGCACATCCTCTTGATTTTTAAATGGATTTGTTCGTGAAGTACCAATAATGGTGCCGCCCTTAGGTAAGATGCCTGAAACAGAATAATCGGTGAGTAATTCCATCTCCCCACATATCAGTCCTTTCCAACCATTTTTTATACCAATGATCTCCCAATTGTAATGCATCGATTTTCTTACAACGGCACGTATAACTGCATTTAATCCCGGGCAATCTCCTCCACCTGTCAAAACACCTATTTTTTTCACAAGATTCACCTTAATATATTAGATTATGTATGTCGCATTCTCTCCTCAATCGCTTATCCTTATTTATCTTTTAATACTTTTTATGTGAGAGGTTGCGATTTTTATATCATACTCCCAAATAACCACTTAATCCCACATCTACTGTTACGCTTGTAATGGCGACAATCCATACAAATGGAACAAAATAAAGTAGTATTATTAAAATGTGACTTCCTTTCAAGACCTTAATGGTAATAGCCATCATAAACGAGTGTACCACCAATACGATGAATACTGTTATAAATGTATATGTGTAAATTTCTGGAGGGACAGTAGAGATTATTGCCCCAATATCTATTTTTGATTCTGCAAATGGATCACCTGTTTCAATCATAATATTGTTCAAATGTCTACTGATAATAAGAGAAATATAGATGGCAAAAGAAATTCCAAAAGTAATGCCTGCAAAAAGTGCAGTGGTAGTATTTACAATTGTCAGTTTCTTAATACGCAAGTCCCTTATTTTTCTAATGTTTTCGGATATCATTCTTGAGACCTTATGTGGATTGGCCGCTGCGTATGTAGCCTCTCTAAACATCTCACTGGAACGCTGGATGTAGTTGCTGCCTGTATCTACCCCAAACCATTCCCAAGCATCATTATCATTGATTCTCGTTCTTAACCTTCTATAAAGATGCCTGACATGTTTTGTAAGCACACCATAATCTTTTTGACTCAGATAATAAACCGATTCGTTTATCTTTCCTCCTCTCATCGCAGAAATCGATCCAAGTGCAGGTAAGAAACCTAGAAAATTCTTTTCCATCCTTGAAATGTTTCCTTCTGCGATGAGTATTTTGATACCAGTAATCAATAAAGGAGTGATTGATAAGGCAAACATAATCTCAAATGGAATCATTTGTGCAAACGGGATAGATGCCCCATATTTTGCAAAAAATAAGACTGATCCCAGTAATATTGATGCCAATACAGATAATTTGAAAGTTTTATCGATATTTTCCTCTAATTCGCCTTTTTCCCCTGTGAGATGCCATACACCATCATCAGGAATCATAGATTTCAGAAGATATAGTAATGCTCCTTCAGAGAGTATAAGCATAAATGATGATAAATAGATAAACATGTTCATGTCATCTGTCCCCATTATAATTGGTAAAACTATTCCAAAAGACATTACAAATATAATGGCGATAAGCATGCTTACATATACTTCACTGAGAATGACTATGTTTTCATTACTAGCTTCGTACATCGTTTTATATTCTTGTAAAACAGCTTCTTGTTCTGTTTCTATAAATTCCCTTGGTTCCACACCGCTATCGAGACTCTGTGAGAATCGGTCTAAAAAGTCCCTGAGTATTTTACTCGGCGTCCTTTCTGATACAAAACGGAAACTTTTTGCAAGGGGAACGCGCCATTGGGTCGAAATTACGCCTATTCTCTTTAATTCCTGACCCAAACTCCCATATGCTGGTTTGTTACCAAGCATATTGATAATATCCTTAAGAGATAGATCGGAAACCGCCAACACTCTGAGATGGGTGATAAAGAAATGCATTTTACCATTGATATCAGCTTCTTTGTTTTTCCAACTTATAAAAGGATAAAGAACTCCAAGAAGTATCGGAACAGTCCCTCCAACAATAAATGTAATGGGGTTAAAGTCCAACGAGACAGGGATAACAAAGTCCAAGATAAATGGTAGTAAAAATACCAACATTCCAATGAAAATTAATGGGAGTAAAATGGTCCTGTAAAATTTTTTTGGGTCTTCAAGGTTTCTATAGCCAATCTTCAGTTGTTTTACGAAACCTTGCTTTTTTTCTTTATCCTCTTTTCTTTCGGATTTCTTCAATTTTTTACTTTTTTTATCTGCCATGTTTCTTCACGATATTGATATGGGGAGCCCCTTTTCCCCTTCTCTATAAAAGCCCCAAATACACTGGACAACCTCATAATAATCCATAATCTCCTCTTCAACCATTCTATCAAGAATGTGTTTTCTCAGTTCATATTCATCATAAATCTCTGCCGTATCTGTATACCCTGCGTTTTTCGCTATTTTTTCTTCTAAAATGAAACTATTTCGATTCGCCTTGAAATGATGTACATCTTCAATAGGATCCCATTCAAAAGCAGTCCGTGCCATGATACCATCTACCTCTCTGTTGTATCCTTCGATTTCATCGATTGATGTAACTCTTCTTATCATTTTCCCATCTTGCTCTATGGCCAGCTGTATCACCACAAAGTCAAGATTATCCATAAACGCTTTCGGTACGTTAATAGGGTCTCCAGTGAATCTCTGTATAACTTTTGTGACATTGCCTGCATGAAATGTCGTCATGCAGGGATGCCCTGTTTGCATAGCCTGAAACACCATATTTCCTTCAGCACCTCTTACCTCACCAGGTATGATGTAATCTGGCCTTGATCTTAATGCCGCTTTTACAAGATCAAATAAATCCACCTGTCCCTCCTTTGGTCCAGTTGTTTTTGTAAGTAGTCGCTGCCACACAGTATGTGGTACCTGCATCTCAGGCGTACTTTCCGCTGTATATATTTTTTTTTCAGGTGGTATAAAAGGAATTAATGCGTTCATCGTGGTGGTTTTGCCGCATGCTGTTCCGCCACAGAGAAAAAAACTACGACCATGTTGTAAGCAAATCCACAGATATGCTGCAATACTGGAACTAAGAGTTCCCCACTTTATAAGCTGTGTTATACTAATGGGAGTTTCAGTAAATTTTCTAACAGTCATACTGGGCCCCTTAAGGCTTATAGTATCACTGTATATGACGTTCCCTCTACTGCCATCAGGTAATACTCCATCAGCAATAGGTCGCCCCTCACTAACAGGAGTACCCATTTTTTCACTCATATTCCGTGCAAAAAGCGGACCATCTTCCTTACTAATTTCAACATTGGTCTTGATCATACCAAAAATCTTATGGATAAGATGAATTTTTTCTCCAGATATGATGTGAATATCCTCAAGATAGGGGTCTCTCATGAAACATTCGATAGGGCCACCACCAACCAGATTTTTTATGACAAAATACTCAATATTGGTTTTTTGCAGGGATGTAGCTTTTATCTTTTCACTTTTACCAGATTTTGTGAAACGTCTCTTTTTATCTGATTCAACACCGACTGCTTTTTCATCTACGACAACAATTTCGTCTATAAGTTCATGAAGAACTTCTTTCAGTTCATCGTTAGCCATCACACTTTTCTTCTTAGGTGCCTCCTTAACGATCAATTTCAGCAATCTATCGAGTTTCTTTTGTTCCTCGTTACTTAAAGTAGGTTCAATGGCATGGTACTCCATTTCATCCATGTTGCTGGTTCTATAAACGTGGATAAAAATAGATCCCTGTGCATGATATATTAGATTGGGGTAGTCTTCATCTTTTATTTCAAATGGTAATATATTATAAAATACGGGCTCCTTCATTTTCTTTTTTATCATCTCATTATATGTTTGCAAGTGTGGATATTTTCCAAGAATTTGCTTCACATCTTCTTCTTCCATTCTTGTCATTTTACTCTCCAAACTTACATAGTGATTGTATTCCCAGCTCAATTTGCAATTCTTTTCAACTCGCGCTTGTTTTTACTATACTAATATAGGTAACCCGCGTTCCCCCTTTCTATAAAACGTCCAAATAAATTGGACAACTTCATAATAATCAAATATTTCTTCTTCAACCATCCTTTCTAAGATGTGCTTTCTACGATCATACTCATCATAAATCAAAGTCGGATCTTCATATCCTGCCATTTT
>CAZYFW010000001.1:0-16226 GCA_964646685.1 uncultured Thermoplasmatales archaeon | reverse complement strand
TTCTACGATCATACTCATCATAAATCAAAGTCGGATCTTCATATCCTGCCATTTTGGCAATTCTTTCTTCTAAAATGAAACTATTTCGATTCGCCTTGAAAACATGTGTATCGTCAATAGCATCCCATTGAAATGCCATACGTGACATAACACCATCTACTTCCTTATTATATCCCTCGATTTCGTCTACAGATATAACCCGTCTAAGTTTTTTTCCCTTTCGTTCCACAGCCATCTGTATTATCACAACATCAAGATTGTCCATAAATGTCTTAGGTATGTTGATAGGATGTCCCGTAAAACGCTGTATAACTTTTGTGACGGACCCTGCATGAAACGTTGTTACAACAGGATGTCCTGTCTGCATAGCTTGAAATACCATGCGACTTTCTATTCCTCTGGTTTCTCCAGGAATTATATAATCTGGTCTCGACCTAAGTCCAGCTTTTAGAAGCTCCCCCTCATCGACATGTCCTTCTGTAGGTCCTGTAGTTCTCGTGACTAATTGTTGCCACACATCGTGAGGTATCTTCACTTCAGGTGTATTTTCAACAGAATAAATCTTTTTATCTGGCGGTATGAAGACAAACATCGCATTAGCTGTAGTTGTTTTACCTGCAGCTGTTTCACCGCAAACAAAAAGACTACGCCCGTATTGCAGACAGAGCCAGAGATATGCAGCAATACCTGCATCAATGGTTCCCCAACTGATAAGTTGCGTTATACTAATCGGGGTTTCACTAAATTTTCTAACAGTCATACTGGGCCCTTTAATGCTTACATCTTTGCTATGTATGATGTTTACTCTGCTCCCATCTGGCATAACTCCATCTGCTATTGGTTGTCCTTCACTAACAGGACTGCCTATTTTCTCAGCAAACTCTTGTGAAAAAGTATCGGCCCATTCTTTATCAATATAAATATTGGTTTTGATCATCTCAAAAATCTTATGGATGAGATAGACATTTTCTCCTGTTATAATATGGATATCTTCAATATATGGGTCCCTCATGAAAGGTTCAAGAGGGCCACCGCCCGCTATATTTTTAGTTATGTCGTAATCTATACTCGTCTTTTCAACAGAAGTAACCCTTATTCTACCTGTCTTTGATTTCCCCAGTTTTCCACCTGATTTTTCATCTACAAAAGTGATTTTATCTATGGCCTCTTTAATGGCATTTCTTAAGTCATCTTGAGTTTTGATATTTGTTGTCAAATGGGCTCTTTCATATAGTAACTCCAAGATTATATCACGTTTCTTTTTCTCACTTTCGTCTAATGTAGGTGTAACAGCACGATACTCTATTTCCTCCATATCTTTAGCTTTGTAGATGTGTATAAAGACGACTCCCTTTGTGGGATAGATTAGATTAGGATATTTCTGATCTTTAAGATCTAGAGATAATTTACTATAAAATTCAGGCCTTTCAATATTCTTTTTTATATTTTCTAGATATTTTTTAAGATGTGGGTTGTCTTGTATCAGTCTTTCCTCCTCTTCTTTCTCCATTTTCATCATATTTTTAACTTTCCTTTAGAATGCAACACCAGTTGTTTCAATCGCCAATCCTGTCCCAGGTCTAACAGAAAACGTTGTCATCGGCTCATATCTATGGTGCGCCCCACTAAATTTTTCAAGATAAATACTATGGACGATACCAATTCCTGGCATAGATTCCCGTGTAATCCTAAAATGAATGTCAGAAATCATTTGAAATGCACTATGGATTGCATCGGACCATTCATTAGGATTGCCAGTCATAATCAATATCTTGCCAGAACCTTTTAAACGATTAAAGAAATTGGTAAGCTCAACCAAATTATCTTCATTTAAACTTTCATTAAGAAGAGTGGACAGTGAGTCAATAAAAATGATTTCAGGATCAAACAGTTTTTTACATGTTATTAATCCTTCAAGAAACGTCTCTTTTGGAAGGGTTTCTGCAAGCATTACCTCAGTAGAAATAAAAAAAAGTTTTCCTGCCATTAAATATTTTCTGACATCGTATCCAACTGAAGCTGTTTGCCTCAAAAAACTCTTGATAGTATACTGAGTGGAAACATAAGAACATGTGCAACCATTTTTCAAAAAACTATAGCAAAATCTCTGGCTAAAAATACTTTTGCCAGTACCTTCTTTTCCTTCCATGAATACTAGAGATCCATCTGGTATGCCCCTTCCAAATCTTTGTGCAAATCCATCCTTTTCCCCTTTCCGCTCCAATACTATCGATTTAAGTTGCATGTAATTTTACCCCATCCACGTTTTTTAAATGGTAAATGTAAATTCATCATCAATGGCTTGAGGACCAACAACTTTTAATGTGTGGTCTCCCGGCGACAAAGTTTCTTCTACATATATTGTCGTATACTCTGATGGCTGAATAGAGCTATCTGTAAAATTATAATTTATTGTAGCGACGATATCGCCGTCTATAAGCAATTGAAATGTCTCGTTTGTCGTTGCCAGTTTCGTTCCACCAATATTTTTTAGATAAAAGATGTAATCGCTACCTGATGTTGGAATGTTATTAGGATCATTAATAATCGTAAAGTCGGTATCAAGCTGTTCCTGAACCCTTTCTCCTTTATCTGAAAGTGATGTGGAGACGTTTGTTGTCACTGCAATAAAAACACCTGAGACTGCACCGGCTATTATTACTGATGTAATAAAGAATATCACATGTGTTCCAGTTAGGCTAAATCCCATTTACATCTCTCTCTTAATTATCATACAATCATATATTCATAATAATCTGATATTCCATTATCTGTTATAACTTTCAATATCCTCGTCCCTGTACCTGGCAAGTTAGTAACGTTAAAATAAACCTCGTTTTCAGGATAAAGGTAAGATCCAGTACAAGTGAATTGTTGAACGGTTCCATTTATCAAAATGTTAAAATAACTTGTCTCCAGGACAACACTGCCAGTGTTCTCCACAGTGAAATTAAGGTCATAATTTGACCCATTGCTAGGGGTACTAATACTTGTAATATTTATGTCGGTTTGAATCTGATCAATGGCCCTATCTTTCATATGATCATAAGAGTCATTAGTATCTGTCATTGTTGGCAGGATATTTTCTACTGTAGTTCCAATAACTATTAGCATAGAAACTCCTATTATAGCAGCAGCAGCTGCTAATGAGAATCCCATCCTTACATTACCTCCAAATTAATATGAATGTATTCTAATGTCCCCTCTGCTTGACGTTGCAAATTATAACTCTAAACGCGTAAATAAGTATTTTTATTTAAATTGCTGGAGATCCAGTTTCTTTGTTATTCTAGATAACTCTCCATCTATTCTATCTATAAAATGCTTGTCAAATTTGTATCCTTTAAGTTTTTGTATAAATATCAGCGATTGTATATGATCTTTTGATGGTAAATTGGAAACCCCCTTCCTAATAGTTTCACCACTTCTAACTTCTTCAGTTATACCATTCGAATAATCAAGTAAACTTATTTTTGCGTCCTCGGAAATCCAGCCTATATCAACATAATAATCTAATATTTCCGGAAGATACGCATGTCCACATTTATCTACAAGATATTGGAGCCATTTCATTAAAACTATTATACTTTCAGGATTGCTAGGAACTTTTGTTAACGGATTTAATTCCCAACTCCGAGTTGGTAATGTGATTTTCTCAGAGACCCGTATGTCTTCAGTTGTAACAATTTTTTGAGAATCTTCATGCTCCATGCCTTTATAGAAGTCCACTTTGTTTGTTTCTATGTTGGCTATTCTCTCTTCCAATTTTTCTATAGTTTCAACTAGTTTTTGCATATTTGGATTTTCGGCTATTTCCTTATTTTTGATTGCATTAGTACTAGATTTATAGTAATCATTTATTACTTCACTTATTTTATTTGCAAGCATGTAGAGTTGCTCTTTACTAATTGTTACTTTTTTTTCCTTCAATTTCTGTCCCAATCTCTCTGCAATTCTTGAAGGAATAATATTTTCATTAACTAGGGTCGATAGCTCTTCTTCCAGATCAAATGCCTCTGAAACTTTGTCTTTGCTATCTCCCTTTTCATCTTCCATATGCTTCACCTAATTTACATTCTAACCTTTTAAACTTTCTATAAATTCATCCACAAATAGGTCTATCCTATCATCCAAAGATAATGCGCCCAAAGACTTCTCTATTATTTTATCTAACTCTCTATCAGATAGTTGTTCCAACGTTTTATTGTCTATGGGATTTATAGTCTCTTCCCCAGAGGTTCCTGCTAGAATTGCATCAGTATCTATAGTTTTTACAGGGGCTTTATTTTGGCCCCTGAGGGTCTTTAGCTTTACACCAGACCGTTCAGCAAAAGATTCTAATTCCGAGGTTCTCTCTTTTAAAGTATCAATTTCATTAGTA
The DNA here is from genome assembly GCA_964646685.1 of uncultured Thermoplasmatales archaeon. Taxonomy (GTDB): domain Archaea; phylum Thermoplasmatota; class E2; order DHVEG-1; family DHVEG-1; genus CAZYFW01. Next base: position 11,845 of record CAZYFW010000001.1, on the reverse strand, counting down.
AAATTCTCTAACGCGTCAATTCTCTTTTTAGTTACCTTTGAAAGTCCAACAAAAGGATTCATTTGTTCTGATACTATCTCATAAAGACTTACAAGATCATCAAGATCTTTAAAAACAGCATCTAATTTTTGATTTAAACCACCAATCTCTTCTTGGTTCTTCTTAATTTGAAAATCAAAATCCTTTATGCTTTGAAGTATTGCACGTTTTTGTTCCAGTGTTTCTCTAGACGTCTTCCCCAGAGAGTCTGATGGTACGTCTTCCTGTGATTTTTTAGCAGAGGTTTTATTTTTTTCTTCGGTTTGTTTTTCTTCTGTTGTTCCAAGTCTAATGATCTTTCTTATATCATCTGCATTGCCTTTTTTCTCTGCAGGTTCTTTATCTATAGTCTTCTCCGATTTTGGTGATGACTCAGTATCAGGCTTCACTGTTTCTTTATCCTGTTTTTTTACTTTAATATTGTCATCTTTTATTTCTTTACTAGAACTTGAATTGTCATCATCAGGCTGCCTTGCTAAAGCATCCTCATCTTTTCCCATCTTTAACTTTATTTACACCCCTCCCTATATAGCAAGCATATAGGCCAACCTTTATATACGAAACTATAACCCGGTATTTATACTTTTACTTCTATAAGATATATGATTTTGTAATCAACGACAAAGATTGAAAATTCCATATCCTTTCTAGAATGCCGATACTTAAATTTAGGGTTATGCGAGATAACCACTTTCTTTGTAAAACAAAAAGTTTTAAAACAGCTAAGGAATTGAGAAGAGCAACAAATACAAAAATTTTACACAAATATTTTCATTCAGGAAAGAGATGGACGAATCTATTAGGGCAACAATGGAGGGAAATAGTAAAACTTCACCAAATCGTGAAATTGATCTAGTTTTAAGTATAAATGAAAATAATTTAGTATTAAATATTGATGAAAATGGGAGGATTATTCAGTTTAATAAAGTATGTGAAAAAATTATCGGTTATAACAAAAGAGAAGTAATAAACAGACAGCTTTTCGATTTATTGATACCTACTCATTCCTCTAAACAATGGGTGAAATTTTTCAACTCTGCACGAGAAAATAAGGTGATATCTGATTTAAAACTGCCTCTGTTGACTCATGATGGCCAAGAGGTCTTGGCAGTATGGAGCAGTTTTCCTGTTGAAAATGCTGGAGGAAATGTGGACGTAGGTCTTGTTGGTAAACTAATTCATTATAATGACAACAATGGTAAAAAAAATATAAATCAAAACTCAGATCGCAATCAAATTGATACAAACAAAGGGGATATGTTGTTATTTAAAATGGGAAACAAAAAGATATTATTTAAAAAATCCAAATCCGCAAAGTCAAATCAATCCTCCGATGATCTGAACAAAAACATAGCTACACCTAAAAAAATGAGTAGAAAAGAATACGCGTGGCAAAAAAACAGTGAAAAATATCACGCTTTAATGAATGAATATAATTCTAAAACACTGAAAAAAAATTATAGCGATCTTGTTAAATTTATAACCAAATTGGAAGAAAAAAACAACGAACTGGAAAAGAAAAATAGGCAACTGGAGAAAACGTTGAAATCCCAAAAAACTCGATGGAAAAATAAGAAAAAATCAAAAAAATTGGACAACCCTTCAGAAATTGTAAGAAAAAAGACTGAACAATTAATCGATCGATCACTATATTCTGTTTTTTCTATACTTGGCGGAGAGAAAAAAATGGAAGAATTTGAACGCATGACTCTTGAGTTAGATGAGCGTCAAAGCATGTTGGACGGCCTAGAATCCCAACTTATTAGCGATAAAAAAAGTCTTAACGAGCGTAGAAACGAGTTTTTAAAATGGCGAGAAAAACTACAGACCGTTGAAGATGAAATTGAAGCCAGAAGAGGGGAACTGTTAGAGCAAGAGCAACTATTGGATGATTACTTTACTTCAAATCTCGAAATTCACAATATACAACAAGCTGTAGCTACTGATGCCGAGTCTCTATATTCCGATACAATAAAAGAAGCAAACTCAGATCAGCACGAAATTTTAGATAAAATATCAGAGTGTGCCGCTATTGTGCAGCAAGGAATTTTGAAGCAGATCAATCAACCGTTCGCAGATATGATGGGCTATGACATGAAAGAACTTGTAGAAAAAAGTTTACTTGATTTTGTTGTTCCTGAAGGTTTTTCAGATATCAAACAGTATTATTTACAGCGATTAAAGGGCGAGGCTGTTTCTTCATATGAAACCGTTCTTTTAACAAAAGATAATGTGAAAGTTACGGTTGAGATTAGTGTTAAACCTGTTTCATATAACGACGAGAGAGCAGAGATGACTGTCGTGAGGGTTTTATCAGATAAAAAGCAAGGAAAAGACAAATAGATGCTAATGAGAAGTTTTTTTATCTTTTGTAATAAAAGAATGATAAGGCTCTAAGCATTTCATTGTTATAGAGTTAACTAAAGTAAGATATATATAAGTGTAAATGATATCAATATTGGAATGCGTTTAGTGGATGGGATGTTAGCTAGGGGTATATTAAAAATCTTGGTAATATTTGTTTTAATTCTGATGCCGCTATTACTTTCAGGTCTAACTATTTCAGAAGCATCTCTAATGGATGGTGTTATTTTTAAAGAACCTCATATATCTCTGGATAATTCTGTCCTTGTCGCCGGTGGATTTCATTATTTTGATGTTACTTTAGATGATGAAAGAGATAATATATGTATAATCGCGTATAATGGGGATACACTGCCTGATTTTGAAGATCGATCCTATAAAAATTATTACAGATGGGAATACGATCATGGTGTTTGGAAAGATACCAGTGGTCACGAGTCATTATATTTAGAGCCGTCTGAGTGTCTAAAAGAAAACCATACATATTCTTTTTACCTTGGTATTGATCGTGAGGCAAATAAAGGACGTTGGACAATTAAAGTAATGATAGATAATGGAGAGATGTCTTCTACTTCTTCATTTGTTGTAGTGGCTGACTTCGGTTTCTTTTTATCGGCAATGATTGGTGTATTTGAACCCTGCGTTAGGGATAAAAATCCTTTAGTTTCTTCAAATTTCATATGTTCTGATCGTAAAAGAATAATGACAGAATCAGAAAAAAATATTAGAGATGGAGTCGATGAGGTTTTAAGAAAACATGCTGCTTCTGATCAGGAAAAGTCCGGGGATGAATTTTTAGATTTGTTTGTTTCTAACGAAATGGAATTACCTCATGATGAGTTAGTAGAATCAACAGTTTCTACATATCCAAAGAGCAAATTGAAGAAAGAACAATCTAATTCATTGAACTCTTTGTTTTTTAATAAAAAATTGGGCGGGGGTAATGGTTTTTGGCCTTTAAAATTGGATGGCAATAAAAAGATATTAACTATACTATTAGCAATTATTTTGTTATCTGCTTCTTTTTCTATTATAACTTCTAAATATGATGTCATTGAATTTGATGGGAAGTTATTGGCAGAACAAATGGAATCGACATTACCAAACCTATCAGATCAAACATATGAAAACATGATTCAAATAGAAAAAGCAGAGCATTTAGATGGAAACAGAATTTTTATAAGTGATATTTATGAAGAGGTAAAGGATTTAGATGGAGTCTGGAGTGAGAGAATTCCTTCTGGTGATTATATACAAGTTACTTTTGAACGCAAGTTAACATCTTCTGGCGATATTACCGTTCATGCTAGAAATAATCAAGGTTTAAATACTGTTATAGAAGTGTATTACGTCAACTCCACTGAAAAGATTACAGAATTCCCAGTTATTAAAGAAGCTAAGTGCTATAAAGTCACTTTAACAAATATCGCTGGTAGTCATGACATTTTTGATCTAAGGGTTAAGAATTTAGATAACAATTCAAATGCTTATCTGGAATTTGATCACATTATTGATCCCCCTGGTAGTGAGTCGGGTTTCAAAGTGTATCGTGGTAGTTTTGAATTCACAAGTGGCCTTGGTACATCATATGACGCACCGATTGGCGCAACAATCGATACAGATCACGCATTTCTTGTAATGTATATCGCAGGATCGGGCACTCCAGACCTACCAAATGAAGGAGCTACTTCAGGATACATTTATAATGCTACATATCTCCGATTTGAAAGAAACACTGCTGTCAGCGGTTTATATATCTCATGGTTTATTGTTGAATGCCTAGACAGCGAGTTTACGGTACGGGGGCGAGGGGCAATCACACTTGATACTACTGAAACAAGTGACATCGCATCAGTGAGCGGCGTAACTGATATGGGTCAATGTTCAGTTAATTCAAACTTCAGGTCAGATGGCAATGCTGCAACTGAATGGGATGCAGCCACATCAAGGGTTAGTTTAACTGCAGTTGATACAGTAACCGCCTATCGATTTACTACTGATACGCAGACGACGGTCGTCCGATATGAGGTTGTTGAATGGAATTCAGATTTCAATGTGTATAATGGTACATTTACAATGGATTCAGGGGTTGATACTGCTCTTATTAGTGGTTCAGGAAGTGCAAGTGACCCAACTATTACAATGTCCCGTTCAATTGTATTTGCAACTTGGGATCAGCCAAATCAAGGACTGAAATGTGCTGGACTTGTTTATTGGATTAGTGATACAAATGAACTAACATTTATGCATGAGGCAGGTACTTTGTATACTAAAGATATAACATGGTATCTTATCGAGTTTCCATCTTCAAAAGCACCGACTATTCAACGATGGGAATATTACTGGCAACCGTCTACAGCACCAGATGATGTCAGAAATAATTCGATGACTGAGGTAAATCTAAGCAGGACATTCATCAGATTCTCATCATCAGTTCAAGGTACGGGAACAGCATTTATGAGGGCATATAATCTTCCACGAATTACTGATAGTACACATTGGACAGAAACACAATACAATCCCAATTCAGGTACATATGATGACCATAATACAAGTGCATCAATAATTGAATTACCGTACAATACCAATACCGCACCTACACAAAGCAATGAGAGTCCTACAAATGATTCAACAGGAATAAATCTTACACCTCAGTTAAGCGTGATTGTAAATGATACGGATACGAATACTCTAAATGCGACATGGTGGTCCAATAACTCAGGTTTGTGGGTTCAGTTCGCTTCAAATTCAAGCATAGATGTAAGCAGTGGAGCAGTTAACATCACTCAGACTAATAGCAATTTTAGCGATAAAAATACAAAATATTGGTGGTCAGTAAATGTAACAGATGAAATACTTTGGACAAATCAGATATATTCTTTCACCACAAGAGATAATTACACGCCAAATCCAGCAAGTGATTTTACAGCTTCGGCCAACGGGCGATTCCAAATCGATCTCAGTTGGACAGATCATGCGTATTCTGATTCTACAAGAGTTGAATGGAATGCAGTGGATGATCCAGGTTGGGATATAGGGGATTATGATTTATTGTATAATGGTTCTAGCGGCTCTACCCTCCATACTGGTCTTGAACCAAGCACCACTAGATTTTACAAAGCATGGTCATTCAATGCTACAGATGGAGTGTGGAGTAATGGAAGCATAGATAGTAATACCACAGCAGATAATAATCCACCAGTTTACGGAGTAACAAGCCCTGCCAATGGCTCTTCAGATCAGTCAGTTATTCTAGCCTGGAGTATAGAAATTACAGATATTGATATCGATACATTCAATTGGACAATAGAATGTAGCAATGGACAAAATAACAGTGCTAATGATGATAACGATGGAACAAAACAGTTATCACTTACTGGATTGGAGTATCTAACAAACTACGTTGTTTGGGTAAATACTACTGACAGTTATAATTGGACTCGCGAATGGTACAATTTTACTACAGGAGAAGCAAGCGATGCACCTACAGTGGGCAGTGAAGATCCATTAAATGAATCAACGGGAATTGCAATTATTCCAGAATTAAGCGTGATTGTAGATGATTCAAATGATGATATAATATATGCAACATGGTTTAGCAATAGTAGTGGAACCTGGATTCAATTTGGAGAAAATCTCAGCATCGATCCGAGTAGTGGACCAGTAACTATAAGGCAGACCAATAGTAATTTTAGCATATATAACAAAACATATTGGTGGAGTGTAAATGCAACCGATGGATCACTTTGGACAAATCAGACATATCATTTTAAAACAAACATTATACCAACACAGAATGGAGAATATCCTTCAAACGATAGTTCAGGTATTAACATTTTGCCTTCTTTGCATGTTATTTGTAGTGACGAAGACAACGATATCATGACTACCTATTGGTATAGTAACTCAAGTGGCTCCTGGTCTCTATTTGCTACTAATGGCAGTGTGAGTTCTGGAACAAATATTTCTCAGATAAATATCGACTTCAGCAACTACACTACTACTTACTGGTGGAGCGTAAACTTAACCGACGGGAAAGATTGGGAAAATAACACCTATCATTTAACAACAGGAACTGTACCTGTTTTAACCAATCCTTTTCCATTTAATGGAAGCGTTGGTGTAAATTTGCAACCAGTTTGTAATATCACAGTTTCAGATCAAGACGGAGGAACAGTAAACGTTTCATTTTATGAGAATGCTACTGGCCCATCATGGACACTGAGACAAACAAATGAGAGTGTTGATGTTTCAAGCCCAGCAAACATAGTTTGGAATAAATATAATAATGCCAATACAAGAGATGTTACTTATTGGTGGAAAGTTAACGTAACGGATAGCGGCGGTGTCTCCATCGAGGAAATCTATCATTTTTCTACTACTGTGGGCAACCCTTCAACAGTTGCGCTGGTAAATCCTTATCCAAATGGTACCACTGGTGTTGATATACTGCCAACTTGTAGAATATGGGCAAATGACAGTGATGGCGACACCTTGACCGTTTACTGGTACGAAAATACAACTGAATCATGGACTTTAAGAAATACAAATAATAGTGTAGTTGCTAATTCAACAGTAAGCTTCTCATTTCCACAATTTAATGACTATTATACAACATATCATTGGAAGGTTTTAGTTAACGATAGCTACGATGAAACCAGTGCTATTTATCATTTTACAACTACTGAAACTATGAATACGACAGTAGATGACATTATTCCATATGGTCAAACTACCAGTCCTACAACAATAACTGCAACTGCTACTGAGGGGATTCCAGATAATGTTACACTTCGGTATAGATATTCAAATATCAATGAATCCTGGGTCAATTATGAGACAGGAATAGAAGAAAACGTTAATGGCTGGACAACAGTAAATCTTGACAACACCTATATTAATCCTGTTGTTATAGTAACAGGTCAGGAAGGGGGAGATGTCTCTCTAGGTGTTGAAAAATCGAGACCTAGAATAAGAAACGTTGGCTCTACTAGTTTTGAGGTTATCGTAACGAATGACACTGGAGTTACTGTTACGGAAGATGTAGGCTATATTGTGATGGAAGAAGGACATTGGGATATAGATGGTGTTGAGGTAGAAGCAGGAAATTATACAGTATCAGATGCTGGCAGTCATATTATAACCTTCAGCGAATCTTTCCCAGGAAACACAGTAGTTGTAGATACAATCCAGGAGGATACAACGGTTGATGCATCTTCAAGATACACTGAAGATTCTATGACTTCCACAGGTTATGAGGTTTATTGGGAAGGATACGATGATAACAGTAATTTGGCAACCGTAACTGCAGGTTATATAGCAGTGGAATTAGGAAGTTCAAGCAGCATATTTGAAAGTGGTATAGCAGATGAGGTTGCTGATGACCCTGGTTCAGGAACATGGTCTAGCGTATCTTTCAGTAACAGCTATAGTGTAACACCGATTCTATTTACAAATCCTATAGATTCAGGTGGTGGTGACCCAACCATTGTAGGTAGAAGAAGCCTAAGTACAACCGGTGTTAATGTAAGATGTACAGAGGGGCAAAATCAGGACTCTGAGATGGATCATGCAATAAATGATATTCCTTGGGTAGTATGGACCGAAACCACAGTTAGTGTCATAAACTGGACTGAATGGAATGATATAACTAATCCTGATGAAAACAGCCCATGGTCGTGGGATTTTGATTTCCCGAATGGGGAAGGATATTATGAATTCTACAGCATCGGGAAAAAATCTGGCTTAAGCGATGAATCAGCTCCATCAAGTGCCGATGCAATATGTAAATATAATCTCGCACCAACACTGACAGAAGAAGGACCATCAACTGGATCAACTGAGATTGATTTAATTCCTAAATTAAATGTAACGGTTGATGATAATGACGAGCTTACAGCATATTGGTATAGCAACTCAACTGGCCCATGGGCTCTGTTTGCAACTAATAGTAGTATTGATACATCAGGTGGAGCAGTTAATATCATACAAACAAATTCAAATTTTTATAGTTTGGGAACTGAGTATTGGTGGAGCGTTAATGTAACTGATGGACTTTATTGGACTAATGAAACATATAATTTTACAACAAACTATCAACCAACTATCAGCAGCCCAAATCCAGCCAATGAGAGCAGCAATCAAGATATTATGCCTGTCTGTAATGTCACAGTCTCAGATCAAGATGGGGGCACTGTTGATGTATGCTTCTACGATAATTCTACCGGCCCTTGGGCACTACGACAGACAAACAACAGTGTTGATGTTACAACAGCGGTGAATGTAGTATGGGATAACTATAGCAGCGCTTCTTTATATGAGACCACCTATTGGTGGAAAGTTAACGTAACTGATGGCGGTGGCGTCTCCATCGAAGAAATCTATCATTTTACGACGAGTTACTATCCTGTTTTAAGCAATCCAAATCCAGCTAACGATAGTATCAGTGTAATTCCTAATACTGTTTGCGAAATCACAGTCTCAGATCAAGATGGGGGCACTGTTGATGTATGCTTCTACGATAATTCTACCGGCCCTTGGGTACTACGACAGACAAACAACAGTGTTGATGTTTCAATTCCAGTGAATGTTATATGGGATAGTTATGAAAATGCATCCCAGCAAAATACAACATATTGGTGGAAAGTCAATGTTACAGATGGCGAAGGATTATCCACTGAAGAAATCTACCATTTCACAACCGCAATTCAAAATCCACCACAACAATCTGGAGAAAACCCTACTGATACATCAACTAACATCCCAATAATAATTACTAACATTAATGTAACTATTGAAGATCCTAATGGAGATCCTATTAATTGGACAATTGAAACAAGTCCAAATATTGGCAGTCAGGATAACTCCTCAAGTTCAGAAGGAAATGGAAGCAAAGTATGTTCTGTTTCTGGCTTGGCATACGGTACAACATATACTTGGTATGTAAATTCATCAGATGGAGTCGACTTGTCAAACGAGGCATATACCTTTACTACAAGCTATCTGCCTGAGTTAACTAATCCTGGTCCAAATAATGGAAGTACTGGACAAAGTTTAGCTCCAATATGTAACGTTACAGTTTCAGATCAAGATGGAGGCACTGTTGATGTATATTTCTATGAAAACACAACTGGAAGTTGGGTAATACAGCAGACAAATAACAGTGTTGACGTCACAGCTCCTGCGAATATGGGATGGAACAATTACAACAATGCTTCATCATACAACACCACCTATTGGTGGAAAGTCAATGTTACAGATGGCGAAGGATTATCCACTGAAGAAATCTACCATTTCATAACTGAACCAATGAATACGTCAGTCGATGCTATATCTCCTTATCATGTAAAATTGTCACCATTTACTATTAGTGCTACTAATTATACGGCTGTAGATAATGTCACTCTTTGGTACCGCTACTATAACGTTAATTCAACATGGGTTAATTATGAAACGGGAGTTAGAGAAAACGTAAATGGTTGGACAACAGTAAATCTTGACAACACCTATGTTAATCCTGTTGTTATTGCATCTGGTCAGGAAGGATGGGATAATAGTGATGAAAATGAAGTAACTTCACGGCCCATAATTAGGAACGTTAATAGTGATAATTTTGAAGTTAGAGTAATTGATGATGAAGGGAATAATATAGTTACAGATGTAGGCTATCTCGTGATAGAAGAGGGTCATTGGGAAATTGATGGAGTTGAAGTCGAAGCTGGAACTTATACTAGATCAAGTACAGCTTCTGCATCGGTAACATTTCAAGAGGCTTTTCCAGATGATAATGTAGTAATTGTTGATACTTGTCAAAATGATTCAGGTACTTATCCTTTGACTTCTAGATATACTGAGACAACTAGAACTAGTACAGGGTATACTGTTTATCATGAGTCATTTGATGTAGATGCTGCTTTCCCGGGCAGCCCAATGACATTTGGATATTTGGCAGTTCAACAGGGAAATCCAAGTACAACATTTGAAAGCGATGTTGAAATTGAGGTTAATCAAGATTTTGGAACTGACGGTGTAATACAGACAACTGAATGGGTACCTGTTTCGTTTAGTAACACATATACCACAACTCCAATTTTGTTTGTTAATCCAGTGGATCAAGATGGTGGAGACCCTGTTGTAACTGGAATCTGGGACTTAAAAACAACTGGGTTTAATATTTCCCTTGCTGAAGGTGACAATGAAGATTCTGAACAAGCTCATAATGATGCAGATTGTCCATGGGTTGCTTGGACAGAAACAACGGTTAGCATAACCGATTGGACTGAATGGAATAATATTAATAACCCTGATACCAGTAGCCCATGGTCATGGGATTTTGATTTCCCGAATGGGATAGGCTACTATGAGTTCTATAGTATTGGAAAGAAATCTGGAGAAAATGACGAAATGGCACCAGCTAGTGCTGATGCTACATGCTATTATAACAATCTTTCTCTCCCAATAATAAACAGCTACGATCTAAGAAATAATACAGGCTCCAAGTTAAACAATATAACCGGTTTATTAGATATTAATCAAGAATATATCTTCCAAATCAACATTACTGAACCTAATGGTTGGGAAAATATAGAATTTGTAAATATTTCTGCATGGTATGACAATGGTAGCGACGCGACTATATATAATCAATCGAACAATCTTGGCGGAAACTTAAATATGAATCTTCAGTGTGAAAACACTACTGGAACTGCTATCTATAGGATGTTATGGCCTGATGATGAATCTCAGATAAATCTTGGAAATTGCACTGAAACAATTGTAAATAGAACTACTAGAATCATAAACATCAGTTTCGTACCAGGTAGTCAGATAAGATGGGCAGGCGGCGATGGTGGATGGGACACTACTCAGAACGCTACGAACGATCAATATTCATGGAATTTTAACATAACTGTTAAGGATGAACAAAATGAAGAAGTCGTTAAAATGGATGAATACGGCATCTATCGTTATACCTCAATTCAACCTATTTCTGATTGGGTGGATGTCTATGCTGCACCAGGAACCAACGATGATTCTAGTATAGTTACAATAACGTATTCTTCAAATTATGATTTTAACATGAGCATTTATTTTGAAGAAAATCTTACTAATGCAACATGGGCTGATAATATTACAATTGCTAACAATGTAGAAATAAAGGCAAATGCTGATCCAAATGACGATGTAACAACAGATAAAATGTTTACAGGAATCGGTGAAGAAAATGCAGTCGATATATTCAATGTTTCAGGTTTTTTCTCTAATGATGGCTTTAGTAAAACTGTTAATGTTCAATTCAATGTTTATATTCCCTTTGGCATACGTGGCGGAAAATATACTGCACGCGTGGCCACCAGGATTGTACAAGATTAAAAATATAATTTTTAGCTTTTTTAGATATCTAAAAACATTCTATTTTTTGTCGCGTGCGGCAGACCAGAGG